>NZ_QIMI01000004.1:0-31473 GCF_007050195.1 Sulfolobus sp. B1
AAATTTAATGTAGGATATTTGAGTCTTGAGATTGAGCCTGCAAATAATATTAATGATGAGATATGGAAACTCATATCAGAATCTAAATGCGTTGCAGAGAAAGGTGGAATCAAGAAAATAATCTTACCTTACACTTCAGACTTCTTGATGGCATATTTAATATATGCTACTGCTAAAGGTGATTATACGCACGTTAACCTCATGAATTTCGAATATAAAGTAAATGATATTTTATACTTATTGCCATTCTACAATACCTCTCTAATGGAGCTGAACGGATTTGAGAACGTTAATGAATATAAAATCATCACAATGGACGAGGTTTTTAATGATATTTTAGAGTGGGAGAAAAGCCTCTTAAAAGACAATTACGAATTGTTTCATGCCTTTCAAAACTCTAGGAGGATATTTGAAGAAAAAAGCTATAGATGTGAAGAATGTGGAGGAATAATTAACTCCCCGGTAAAACGCTGCGTGAGATGCTCTCTAATTTCTGCTTCTCTTCCTTGTTAAGGATAACTTCGTAATATATTAAACCTTGAACAGGCTTAAACTTAGAAGGTGGTATAGGCCCTTCTGAAGTATAATAAAAAAATCCGGACTTCAGAATCTCGCTAAAACCCTCTTTATCAAATTTAATATAGTCTTGTAAGGTAGACATCACATTTATAGTGTTCTTCAACTCCCTCATACTTAAAGTATAACCACACACTTTACAAGATAAATCGGGCATTACAGACTCAAATCCGCATCTGGGGCACTTTATAGGAGAACGAAACCCATTTGAGTAAAGTGTCCAATTATTCCTTAATATGTCTATCAAATCTTTCTTATTTCTTCTAATTAACTCTCTATATAATCTATCAGCTAGCTGAACTATACCTTGTCTAGTGTAGTTTGTTACAAATTCAAGTTGATCATCAGAAAGTTTCTCAAGATCCTTAATACGAAGTATTTTGTAAGCTATTAATTCCATCAAATTATCCCCCATAGCACGCAAGCGATTTAAAATTGTTGATAATTTTGGCTTAGACTTAACTTCGCCAACTGCAGATGCAAAAGGCTCCTTTAAAATTTCTTTGTATTCTTCTCTTGAAAAGTTAAGATAGGACAATCCTAATAAATTTACTAATTCGTCCAGGTATTCATCTAGTAGTTTGTCTGGATCAACATATTTTTCATTCTTCTTTTTATTAGAAGATTTTTTAGGTTTTTTCTCTTCAGAACTCTTATTTTCTTCAGATTCATCCTTCTTTCTTTTAGGCAATCTGTTATTATTTAGAAGTCAGTTTTTATAAAGCTTTAAACCATAAGTGCCAAATCTTGAAAGTCCATTGGTAACATTTTCTTCTTTTCAATAATCTCTTGATATTTGTTATCTAGAAACCCTATGAATATAGGACAAGTTTCATACTTTCCTTCACGCTGGCATTTTTCACCTAATGTAAGGAAACATTTACCATTTTTCTTGTCATAATATGGACATAACTTATAATACGTCTTTGCACTTTTTATCATTCTCTCTATCCACTGTTTCTTATGATCTTTCTTTTCGGCTTCTTTCTCTGCTTTGGCTAATACTTTATTTATCTCGTCTTCGGACATTTTCACTGACTTATTAGCTGACATACTTCTCCTCCTCTTGCTTATTAGTTTGGATAAATAGATTAAATACATTACTACTACTACAACAAGCCCAGTAAGTCTATTATCTTCCTTTAGTATGTTTGTATAATTATTTTAAAATAATTTTCTCCCAACAAAGGAATTCAGTTAACTGAGAATCTATAGTAGTAGTATATATTAAAATCAAGAACACAGAAGTAGAACGTATATTCATGCGACTTATCTTAACATTCTGAAATTAGTTTCCTTAACTGTTGAGATAGACCTATCCTTATTCCCATCTTAGGATCCTGGTAAATATAAATAAGCCTCTTAGTCTGTAATCCTCTTAACACTTTAAAGATCCAATTAGTGTCAGCTCTAATTTCTTCTTGAAGTTGATCCAGATAGATGTATGTTGTGCCCCATTCTTTATATTTATTAAGTAAATTTATTAATATTTCTTTTTCGTCTTCCTCTAATTTTTCTAGAATCTCCTTTATACAATCCGTTATTTCTTGTTTTTGTCCTTTTTTGTTTACTTTACTAGTTTGGTTATCAATAAACCACAAAACTTTTTGATTTTTGTTGTCCGATTTTTTCTCCTCTTTGTAGTTCATTGTCTGTTTAACTTGTTCTTTTCTATCCAGTATCTGTTTAGCAAGAACTAGCATTTCTTTGAACTTAGAATTAGTATATGAATCTAGTATCTCTTTTGCTAATTCCTCACCTTTTCTACTCAAATGCCATCTGCCTCCTTCTTGATAAACTAACCCTTTCTTCTTCCAGTAGCTGAGATAGCTACTAACGTATTTAGTTTCATAACCTAAATTGCTCGCTATTTCTGAAGTTCTTAAAGGTCTAGCATATAATAGTATAATAACTGCTTCGACGAGTTTTGATCTAGGACTGCCGTTGAACTTCTCATCATTTGTAAGTTGCTGGATTACTTCTTCCATGTCATTGTCTTCATAGTCGCCAGTCATTTTACTAATATTTGTAGTTTCTGCTTAAATCTGAAGCTAAGAATAACTTTGGAATTATTTTGGCATTTTTTATCCTAAGTAGTACTTAGTAACAAGTTTTTATTGCATAGAATTTATTATATCCAACTATAATATTATATATTCCAGAAAGTTTTTCATCTATAAATTTATCGCCAGTATCAATTCTTAAACAATCAATGGTATATACTTTTTTCAAAGGAGATATTATAATTATATCGGTTTTGTTTATTTTCTGAAGAAGTTTAGGACCAATTTCTTGATTACCTCTCCCTAATATAAATCCTTGTTTACCTATAGGTGTTAAAATAATCTTTAACTCCCCGGTTAAATCTAATAAATCGAAATAATTTGCATTACTCTTTATTAGTTGTTTGTTTTTAACAATGTCCACACTAAGAAAATTGGTATTATAAATCCCTAGCTTTTTTTCTATATACTTAACAGTACTTCCTGGACCTAAAATGTAAAATATGTCATTTTTCAAGTTTTCTATCACATAATCAGCTATTTCTTCGAGTTCGGCTTCCTCATAGCTTATCTCATCTTTACTAGGAGCTAATAAATTATCGCTAGCTACAGTTAATGTTATATAGTATAGTTTTACTACATATCTTCCTTTTCTATATTCCTCCTCATCCACATCAAGAATTTCCCCCTCTACGATTTTCGCCTCACCTTTAAGGAATTTAGACAGCAGTAATGCTCCAGCTTCTGGTGTCGAGGCAAAGACGCCACTATGCATTTTTACTCCAGCTGGAATTCCTAAAATAGGAATCTTCTCATTACCTTTAAGTCCTTCATATACGTCTCTAGCTGTACCGTCTCCTCCTACGAAAACTATAATATCCACATTATTTCTGATGAACTCTCTCACTGATAGTATCGTATCATTTCTAGTAGTTATCGCTGAGTCGCCTACGTCAATTGTTGAGTATTTAAATGTTAGGTTGCTTTTTTTAAAATATAACTCTCCCATTTTAAATTTTGGAATAATATACTCAGCTTCAAATGGTGCATTCTTTAAAAATCTTAGTACCCTATCTCTTATCTCAGGGTTTTCTACATGCAGATCATCGCTTCCCTTATTTCCTATTCTTCCACCTGAACCCGCGTAGGGGTTTACCAAGAACCCGATTCTTTGCATATCTCTAACTTTTGAATTAGTTGAGCTAAGATTAAAAATGCTAAATGTTGATCATTAGGTGTAATAAAAGTTATCAAGTCTCCTTCTCTACAATCGTTACAATTTTCCCTTATCTCTTCTATTAACCCCTTGAGTGACATTTCATCGGTCTTAGGTGGTATCTCTATTTTTCCATCTCGAGCAATAATACATATAAGTGCTTTATCTGCACCTAGTCTTATCATCTCATCTCTAAGATAGAGCACTGAGAAGTTATTGAGAAGCTTTGATCCTTCATGTAAGACTATCATGTAAGATTTCCAATTCAAGGATTTTAGTTCAGACTCCTTTATCATTGAATTATTTTGAATGCAAGACACTAATCTTTCTCCTTTTTCGGTAAGTGTATTTCCCCCTACAGGATCCGTGTGGATTAACTCTAACTCTCTAAGTCTTTTTAACATTGTTTTCATTGAAGCTTCAGTCAGACCTAAGTTTTTCATTAATATTATTCTCCCTACTGGCTGCATTTGTTTAATTTGCAGGAGTGCCATTATAATATGTCCTTCATCGAATTTTGGCTTATTTCCTTGTTTAGCTTCTATGAGTTTCGTTAAGATCATCTGGATATCCATATTTAAATATTGGTAAAGGTAGTATTAAATTATGTTCAAAGGTAGAAGTTTGTTATGCCTATTGGATTTCGAAGCTCATGAGATAGAGAAGATGTTAGATGTCTCTTTTATGATGAAAAACTTCGTTTACTCGAGTAGTGTACCTAAGTCTTTAGAGGGGAAGAAAGTTGCGTTACTCTTTGAAAAACCCAGTACTAGGACTAGGGTCAGCAGCGAATTAGCAATATCGATGCTAGGTGGTATACCAATAGTTCTCAATAAGCAGGATATACAACTATCTAGAGGGGAACCAGTAGAAGATACTGCTAGGGTTTTAGGCAAGATGGTTAATGGGATAGGTGCTAGGGTTTTAAAACATGAAACTCTAATAAAGCTTAAAGAGTTTTCTAAAGTACCAATATTCAATTTATTGAGTGATTTATCTCATCCTTTGCAAGCATTAGCTGATATTATGACTATAAGGGAGAAATTCGGTAAAGGCTACGTTAAGATAGCTTTTGTAGGTGATGGCGGAGATAATGTATTATTAAGTTTAATGTCAGCAGTAGCTAAACTTGGGTTAGAGTTACATGTGGCAAGCCCTAAGGAGTTAAGACCTAGAGAAGACTATTATAAATTGATAGAGGAGATAAGTGAGATAACTGGTGCTATAATTGAATTTCATGAAGATCCTTATGAAGCAGTAAGAGGTGCACACGTAGTTTATACTGACGTTTGGGTCAGCATGGGTCAAGAGGAAATAGCTGAAAGAAAGAAGAAATTATTAGGCAACTACAAGGTTACTTCAGACTTAATGAAATACACTGCTAGGGACTCAATATTTATGCATTGCTTACCGGCCAATAGGGGCGAGGAAGTAGATCAAGATGTAATAGATGGCCCAAGGAGTGTAGTCTGGGATCAAGCTGAGAATAGATTATATACTGCCATGTCAGTATTTTCCCTATTTATTTAAAGAACTCGTCAATTTTTCTTTGTTTTAAGATCTTCCTAATACTATTTAACTCAAGTAAATCAATTTTAGCTTTAAGCCTATTGTTTACGAAAAGTATAGCTTCTAATGTACTTTCAAATTTTCCCAATCTATTTTCCATAGCTCTTCTAACTGTTTCCCTTATGTGCCAATTTCCTACTGGTGCATAATACTCGCTAGTTATCTCCCTAATAATTATTATCCCAGCTTGCCTCTTAATTTTCTCTAAATACTCTAACACACCTAATCTAGCAGCTAAATATCCTCCATCCATATAATCATACTCTCCCCAATAATTTTCAGATAGTTCAGACACCAATAATTCAGTAGACCAAAGACTTAATGGATGCCAAATTTCGATCCATGTAGACGTATATTTCGATGGGTACAAGATGATATGAAAGTAGTTCCCTAAATACGAAGAATAATATACTTCTACTTGGTTTAATTCATTATATTCACTAATTTTTTCTTGTAACTCCTTCCCTATCATACTATCAACTGCAGTTATAGCCCATCTCGTTGGAACCAATTTTCTCCTTTTTCTTTGTCCGAGGAGACCAAAGGACAATGCGTTAATTATTTTATAATAATCTATGTTATGTTTATATAATTCATAAATAGCCTCTTGAGCTTTTACATCATCAAAGATTAATTTGTCCAATTTAGCTGGAATTTTGGGATTATCAGTTACTTTAAACTCTTCAGCGGGTCCACCTGGACCCCTTGGAAGAACTCTGCCATCAAATTTTAACTTAGCTTCCAGTTTTTTTAACTTAGCTTCAGAGTCTACTGGGTTTTCAGATATTACTGTGAGTGGTATTTCAGTGTTGTATAGGTCTAATGCTTTGCTAGCGTCAGTTTTAAGCATAGCAGATATGAGAGAGGACCTAAGTTTTATTATCTCTCCTAAACTCACCTTACCCCACCAATTTAACGGATTTTCATAATTTCTAGCTTCTTCCCCATGTATAGAAGGAGGCAGATTTAGAATAAGTGTAACCTTAGGATATCCCCTTTCTCCTACTATTGCACTAGGCGGAGTAGACCCATCAACTAGCTTGGACTCTTGATTGATTTTTACTTTTTGTAAACTATTAACTATACTTCTAAATCGTTCCATTAACGGGCAATATGGTAAGCCACAAAGATATTTGTGGCCTTTACATTTCACGCATAATTCCGCCGGTATTGCGCGCAAATCCTAACTTCCTCTGAATATACCATTCTGCAATAGATAATTTAGCTCTAAATGATAATCCTCTAATAATATTTCTAATTTTACCTTTCAGTAGGTTATCCAGAATTTCATCCGTATTAAATTCTGTTATATCATAGAGTTCATTATATGCTGAACCTATTGCTCTCATTACATGTGCATCACTATTTGCTAAACCCGGTAATCCTAATTGTTCTGATACTTCTTTTGCCTTATTATTAGCGAAACTAGGTGCCTTTGAATTATATACTTCTATTAGATTAAATCTATATCTATATACGTTTTCTCCTATACCTTTTCTGAATATATCAAATGGATGAGATGGGAAAACTACACAAGAGTTTTCCCTAGCATATTCTAATAACTCTGTTATTACACTGGGTGGGGAGGGTATGAAACTACATAGTATCACTACATGTCCATATTGTGTAGTAACCTCTTGTCCTGGTATTACCTTCTCTTCTTTCACACTTTCCAAACCTCGTGAAGTATCATGGTCAGTGAGAGCGATATAAATGTTCAATTTTTTAGCATATCTTATTAGATCCTTAGGAGAACTCTTTCCATCACTATAAAAAGAATGTACATGAAAATCAAAAAACATTATACATAACCTAATTCTTTCATTACCTCTAAAGTTAAGATCGTGATTCCAGTAGCCCCTCTTACGAGATTGTCTCCTAAGACAATTAAGCGTAATAATCCTTCCTCTGCTCTTACTCTACCTACAGCTACTGACATACCATTATAATACTGTAAATCTCTCATTGGCTGTGGCCTATCTTCTTCATCTAGAACCATTATTGGAACTTTAGGTGCTGTAGGCAGGTTCTTCTCTTGAGGTAGGGATCTGAATTCTCTTAAGCTCTTCTTAATTTCTTCCTCATTTACCTTCCCTTCAGTTACTATATTTATTACGCCCATATGCCCTATTTTTACTGGAACCCTTGTGGTAGTAGCATAAATCTGTAGGCCAGCTTGGCTGATGCTATTATTGATTAGTTTACCTAGCATCTTGTTGATTTCTCTCGGTATCTTATCTTCTTCTCCTTTTATCCACGGTATAACGTTTCCTTCAATTGCCATGAACGGTAAGCCACTGTATCCAGCTCCACTTACAGCTTGTAGAGTGGTTACAAAAATACCTTTAGCTTTAACTAATCTCTCTAGTGGTTTCAAAGGCATTGAAAGAATAGCTGCCGTACAATTCGGGTTCTTAATTAATAATCCTTTCCAATTTTTATTTAGTTTTTGCCTTTTAAGCAATTCTAAGTGATCCCAGTTGATTTCAGGATTTATTAATGGTACATCGGGGTCCATTCTGAACGGAGAAGCATTAGAAACTACAATTTTGCCTTCTTTAACTAGTTTTAATTCAACATCCTCAGCAAGCTCATTAGGTAATGCTGAGAGTACTACATCAACGTCCTTATGATCTTCAATATCAGTGGATACCATAGGCAAGTCAGCTACTTTTTCCGGTATTTCGTCAGGCTCTATCCACTTCACCGCTTCTCTATACTTCTTACCAATTTTAGATGGTGATGCACTAACTTTTACCAACTCAATGTAGGGGTGATTTGCTAACATTCTTACCATTTTTTGTCCTACCATTCCGGTGGAGCCTAATAATGAAACTCGTATTTTGTCAACCATTTACTATCACCTCATGTAACTCCTTTGATAATCTATCTCCTTCTCCCTTATTAACTATAAAGGTTAAACTAACATTAGATATACCTCTTGAAATTGACAAGGGATCGTATTTAGCTGCTATGGATAATACTTTAGTCGAAATCTCCTTCTTTCTTATTCCACACCCTATTATTCCTACTACATCAATGTCTTTAACTTCGACGTTCTTTACTAGTGAACCCTTTAATTCCTCTAACCTATTTAATAATCTACTGGCTGATGTTGAGTCTACTGCTAACTGAATTGTCGTTTCACTTGCGGGTTGAGAAATAGATATTATATTGACTCCAGTTTCCTTTGCCTCAGTAGTTATCTTAGCAGCTGAACCGATTTTACCTACAATTTTAGTGCTCTCAACAGTTATTAACTTTAAATTATCTAATAACGAAATCCCTTTTAGTCCATCATTGCTGTCACATTTTCCGTCAATTATCGTAAATCCGTCTTCATATAAAGATTCTACGAAAACTTTTATGCTAGTGTCAAACAATGGGTCAAAAGTTCTAGGATGTAGCCTCTTAGCTCCCAATTGTGATAGTTCTATAGCTTCTTCTAACGATAATCTAGGAATTGTTTTCGCATTAGGGAATTTTTTAGGATCTCCGGTCATTATACCCGGTACCTCAGTTATCAGCCTAACTTCATTCATACCTAGTAATTTACCAAACAGGGTTGCCGTATAGTCACTTCCACCTCTACCTAATGTTGTATACCTTCCATCAATAGTTTTGCCTATAAATCCTGGGATCACGATAACATTTGATTTCACGTTACTTATCACATTTAATGTCTCTTTCCTAGATAGATCTTCTATTACGTTCGCCTCTCCGTAGTTACTATCAGTTATTAGAATTGGATAGGGTATACCTTCAGCCTCTATCCCATTGCTTCTTAATATAGAAGAGAGTAATATCGTAGCCATTCTCTCTCCAAACGACAAGACATAGTCTCTTACTCTAGGAGTTACTTCGTCCAATACTCTTATAGACCAGGCTATTCTAAATAATTCGTCACTTAATTTTGATAAACCTTTAAATGCGTTCTCGAATTCTTTACCATCCGTAAATTTGGATAGTAATTTTACATGCCTTTCATAGATTTCAGTTACAATATCTCCAGAAATCTCAGTGTTTACTGTAATATTCAATAATTCATTCGTTACATTTTTTATCGCTGATGTCACAACTACTATTCTATTATACTTCTTATGTAGTTCCCTTATTTTATCTACTATTAATTTATAATCATTTTCATCTTTTTGAATTGAACCTCCTATTTTAACTATTAAATCCATTTATTTCACCAGTGATAATTTTTTCTATGTAGTACGGATTAACAAGGATCCTCTTACTAGGTGCCTTAGCCATACTATCCGGATCTTTAAGTGAATGACCGGTTAAAATTGAAATAGTTTTCTCATCTTTATTCACTATACCCTCATTTAAGGCTTTATAATAGCCTGCTAATGCAGCTGATGAAGCAGGCTCGGCTCCTATTCCTTCCTTTCTAGCTAGATCTTTTTGTGACTCTAAAATCTCAGAGTCAGACACTATGATCGCACTTCCATTAGAACTTTTTATCGCCTTAAAAGCCTTCTTCCAATTTACTGGCTTACCTATTCTTATAGCAGTAGCTAATGTGTCTGGATTATCCGTGAATTCTGGCTCATCTTTGCCTTTAATTATGGCACTAGCTATGGGTGATGCTCCTTCAGCTTGAACTCCAATCATTCTAGGCACCTTATCAATTTCACCAGTTTTTAACAATTCATTAAATCCCTTCCAAATTGCGTAAATATTTCCAGCGTTGCCAACAGGAACTATGACGTTTTCCGGTACTCCTATTTCCTCCACGATTTCAAAAGCTATTGTTTTTTGTCCTTCAAGCCTCCACGGATTAAAGGAGTTCAAGGGATATACTATTCTTAAATCTCTATACAGTCTCATTACAGCTTCCATAGCTACGTCAAAACTCCCATCAACTTCTAGTATTATAGCACCATATAATATTGATTGGGCTAGCTTACCTATGGCTACCTTACCCTTTGGCAAAACTATAAAACTCTTTATTCCTGCCCTTGATGCATAGGCTGCTGCTGAGGCTGCAGTATTTCCAGTAGACGCTGCTATTACAGTTCTATAGTTTAAACTTACTGCAGAGCTCACCGCTACTGTCATTCCTCTGTCTTTAAAGCTACCTGTTGGGTTTAATCCTTCAAATTTAAAGTATAAATTGCGATTTATGTTAGTTGATTGTATTAATGGAGTTCCACCCTCATTTATGCTCACTAAAGTCTTATATTCTCCCGGTATTAGATCTTTATACCTCCAAACTCCCTTACCTTGCAGATTCTTAAATGAAAAGTCTCTTGGTGGCTCTACTATTATTTCTAGTAATCCACCACATTTGGGGCATAGTATTTGATTTTGGTCTATCTCACTCTCATATCCACAATTTAAACACTTCATAATACCGCTTAATCTGTTTCCAACAACGATTCACCAGCTGTTAAAGAGGTTTATTTTACAAAATATAAGCTTTGTTGAAACATAATTATATATGCCTTTTAGGGATTTAAGAGAGTATATAGAATTTATGAAAAAAAGAAATAAATTAATTGAAATTAATGATGAAGTAAGTGTAGATTTGGAAATAGCAGAAATTACAAGACAAGCAACATATAAACATTTGCCTCCTCTTCTCTTCAAAAAGATAAAGGGTTATGAGAATTGGAAGGTAATTTCTAATATATTTTATTCAATTGAAAGTTTCTATGAAATCTTTAATACTAAGAATTTGGAATTAATTTCAGAAAACTTTTTGTCAAACTTTTCTAATATCCCTGTCACTTTTTTAGATAAGATAAAGTCTCTGAAAGACGTTCTTGGATTAGGAAAAATTATGCCCAAAGCTAAATCGCCGGCTTTTAAAGAGGATAGTAGCTTAAATTTACTAAAGATCCCTGCGATTAAAACTTGGCCTAAAGATGCTGGAAGGTATCTAACGTTTTCAATTACGATAACTAAGGATCCAGAAAAGGATATACATAACTTAAGTGTATATAGAATTCAAATACTAAATGAAAATGAAGCTATAATTCATTGGCAAGCCTTTAAGAGGGGATCAATAACAGCTAAGAGATATTTAGAAAAAGGAATATCTAAAGTACCAGTTGCGATAGTTACTGGAGTAGATCCAGTAGTAGCATTTACCGCAGCTTCTCCGGTTCCGCCGGGTTTAGACAAATATATGTTTGCTGGCATTCTTAGGGGTGAAGGTGTTGATGTGACTGAGGTAGACAACCAACTTTTAGTGCCTAGTTATTCTGAAGTAGTTTTAGTAGGTTATGCCGATCTTGAAGACCTTAGGCTTGAAGGACCTTTTGGAGATCATATGGGATATTATACACCTCCGGATTACTATCCTAAATTTAAATTGGAAAAGGTATATATCAGAGACAATCCTATCTTTCATGTAACCTCAGTAGGAAAACCTCCACTAGAGGATGCGTGGATAGGGAAGGCAGTAGAAAGGATTTTCTTACCTTTTGCTAAAATGATCGTTCCGGAACTAGTTGATATGAATTTGCCAGAGTACGGATTATTTACTGGAATAGGTATATTCTCTATAAGGAAATATTACCCGGGACAAGCAAAGAGGGCCATGATGGCACTCTGGGGAATAGGCCAACTGAGTTTATTAAAAATCATAGTAATCGTAGATAGTGACGTTAATGTTCATGACATTAATCAAGTATTATACGCAATATCAGCTAATGTAGACCCAAAACGTGATATTATGTTAGTTGATAATGTGTTAACAGATTCGTTAGATCCTAGTGTACCATACCCTCCTCTAGGTAGTAAACTAGGTATAGACGCTACTCGTAAATTCAAGGAAGAGATGGGTAAGGAATGGCCTGAGGAGTTAAAGTCAGATGAAAATGTAGCTAAAAAGGCTGAGCAAATCTTAAACAATTTCATAAAGTTATATCAATCCTCCTAAATGTGACATCATCCTTATATACTATACTTACTTCACTTATATCCTCAAATTTAACTTGTATTTCAAAAAATTCCTTGCTCTTTAGTTCTTTATCTATTTTTATATTTTCAGTTATAGTTTTAAGTCCTAGTTTATCATCTATCATATTTACAGTTACCCTATATTTTAGAATAATCTCCAAAACTTTTACAGGAAAATCCAAATTGTTAGTTATTTTAAGGCTTTTTCCACTTAGCTTTACCGTAAAAGGGTTCATAATATATTATTCTAAACTTAGGGTATTATGTGTTACCTTACTTAAAAGCATGCTGATCTAACTAATTATAATAGAGATCACGTATGGCCTCGAGTAAAGTAGAAGATTTCGTTAAAAACTGGGGTGGAAAACAAGAGCCAAGCATAGGGGAGAGGATAAAGAACGCATTCAAGCCTCAGCAGCCTTTAAGGTACAGGTTAGTGATGGCAAACTATAGGCTAAGGACTATGGTAAGTCGTCTTGACGTTTACATATCTAGATTACAAGAAAGAGATAGGATGTTATTTGAAAAAGTCGTAGAAGCTCAAATGTCTAAGGATACAGCCAGAGCTGCAATGTACGCTAATGAGATAGCTGAGATTAGGAAGATATCCAAACAGCTAATAACTACGCAAATAGCACTAGAGCAAGTCCAATTAAGGTTAGAGACTATAACTGAATTAGGTGATGTATTCAATAGCTTAATTCCGGTATTGGGAGTGATAAGAGAATTGAGAAATGCTATGAGGGGAGTTATGCCAGAGATAAGTTTAGAGCTAGCTGAGTTAGAAGAGGGATTACAAGAGGTCGTAATTGAAGCAGGAGACTTCACCGGTGCTCCAGTCAATTATGCAGCCTCAAGTCCTGAGGCTAGAAAGATATTAGAGGAGGCTTCAGTAGTAGCAGAACAAAGGATGAAAGAGAAGTTCCCAGAGTTACCAAGTTTCGTAACATCCACTCAGAAGACTGCCGGTACGGAACAGAAATAATAATTGATAAATAGATTTTTTAAAAAGGCTTATACTATAAAAATAGTTTTTTAAGGTTCGAGGAGAATGTTTTATGGGGAATTGTTTTGGTTGAAGCTTTAAGTGAAGAAGACCTTATTCTCGATATTAATAAGGTAAGAAAGGACATGGTTGATTTAGCTGGGGGGAAAGGGGCTAATTTAGGGGAATTAATGAGTTCTGGGATTAGAGTACCCCCGGCTTTTGTTATTAGTTCTAAAGCTTTTAAATATTTTTTAGAATATAATAAACTTGTTGATCAGATCAAAGAAATTCTTTCTAATTCTTTAATTACTTCAGAAGATGCGAGTAAAAAAATTAAAAACCTAATAATAAGTGCTAAAATACCAGACAATTTGTCTTCCATGATTATGAGAGCTTATGAAGAGTTATGTAAAGTAGTAGGTAAAGAAATTTTAGTTGCAGTTAGATCGTCTGCTACTGCTGAGGACATTGAAGAGGCTAGTTTTGCAGGGCAGCAAGACACTTATTTAAATGTCAGCAAAGAGGAGCTATTGGACAAGGTTAAATTAGTATGGGCTAGTTTATATAATGCGAGAGCTATAGAGTATAGGAAAAGTAAGGGAATAGATCAAGCATCAGTACTCATTGCAGTTGTGGTACAAAAGATGGTTAATTCTAGGTCAGCTGGAGTAATGTTTACAATACATCCAATAACTGGCGATGATAACCATATCGTAATTGAGTCTAATTGGGGCTTAGGAGAGACGGTAGTTGGTGGTAAGGTTACTCCGGACGAGTTTGTAATAAGAAAATCTGATCTGAAGATAATTGAAAGAAAAGTATCAAACAAGAAAATTAAGATAGTTTATGATATTAAAAGTAAAAGGAACATAGAAGTTGAACTAAACGATAATGAAGCTAATTCAATGAGCATATCTGATGAGGAGGCGATAGAGTTAGCCAAGTTGGGTCTGAGAATAGAAGAGCATTATGGCAAACCAATGGACATCGAATGGGCTATTGATGCTGACTTAAAGTTTCCCGATAACGTATTCATAGTTCAAGCTAGACCGGAAACATTCTGGTCCAGCAAGAATAAAGCTAGTAAAAAAGAGGTTAAGGAGGAAGAAATCAAGGGACCTGCTAAGGTTTTAATAAGAGGTTTGCCAGCCTCGCCTGGTATAGCTTATGGAAAAGCTAAGGTAATATTAGATATTAAGGATCCCAAGGTAAAGGAATTTCAGAAAGGAGAGATCTTAGTAACTAAAATGACTGATCCTGATTGGGTTCCACTCATGAAGATTGCCGGGGCAATAATAACTGATGAAGGAGGGATGACGAGCCATGCTGCGATAGTATCTAGGGAATTAGGGATACCTGCAATAGTAGGCAGTAGAGATGGTACAAAATTAATAAAAGATGAGCAGATGATCACGGTTGATGCTATAAGGGGTATAGTATATGAAGGTAAGGTATTACCATCAGAGGAGGTTAGTGAAGAGGAGAAGAAGCCATCAGTGTCTCAAGGTTTAAGTAGGGAAGTTTTACTTAGCCTCTATCCGGTTACAGCTACAAAGATATATATGAATTTAGGGGAGCCAGACGTAATTGACAAGTACTTAGATCTTCCCTTTGACGGAATAGGGTTAATGAGAATCGAGTTTATAGTGAGTGAATGGGTAAGATACCATCCATTACATTTGATTAAAATAGGTAATGCGGCTTTATTCATAGATAAATTAGCGGAGGGAATAGCTAAGGTAGCTAGTGCAATTTATCCTAGACCAGTTGTTGTCAGATTTTCAGATTTTAAAACTAATGAATATAAGAGACTTATTGGTGGTGAAGAGTTTGAGCCAGATGAAAGAAATCCGATGATAGGCTGGAGAGGAGTTTCTAGATATGTAAGTAAAGAGTATGAACCAGCGTTTAGATTAGAAGTTAGGGCTATACGTAAGGCTAGAGAAGAAATGGGTCTCAAAAACGTCTGGGTTATGTTTCCTTTTGTGAGAACTACTTGGGAGTTGGAGAAAGCTATTAGAATTATGGAAGATGAAGGATTAAGGAGGTCTTCAGATTTCAAGGTTTGGATTATGGCTGAGGTTCCATCAGTAGTGGTTTTAGCTGATGAGTTTTCTAAAATAGTAGATGGCTTTAGTGTAGGGAGTAATGATTTAGCACAATTAACTCTTGGCGTAGATAGAGACTCAGAGCTTCTTGCTAGAATGGGATATTATGACGAGAGAGATCCTGCAGTCATGCAGTCCATTAAAAGATTGATTAAAGTTGCTCATAAATATGGTAAGACAGTTTCTATATGTGGCCAAGCTCCAAGTGTTTATCCAGAGGTAGTAGAATACTTAGTTAAGGCTGGAATAGATAGCATAAGTGTAAACCCAGATGCAGTAATTAATGTAAGGCGTCAAGTAGCTTCAATAGAACAGAAATTAATTCTCGAGAAGTTAAATAACAAAGGCAAAAGTAAAAAATGACTTCATTTTACATAACATTTTTTGCATATTCTTCTCGCCCCATCAAAATAGGCAGTACACTCTTCACAGATTATCTCCCCACAGATTTCACAAGACCGAATAGCTAAATTTTTGTTACAAACTTTGCATAAACTCATTTCACAGACTTTACATATTCCATTAACGTAATCCGCATGACATACTTGTCTACTGCATAACCTACAAGTAAAAAAGGCTATATCTTCTTCGCAGATTTCACATTTCAAGAAACTCTTTAAGCCATCTATAGGCTTCATCGTCATCCTTAGCCTGAATTGGCGGATGTTTAAAGTAAAATGCTGAGACTTTTTCAAGAGGCCCACCTATTTTTCTATCCAGTGCTACCTTTACTGCTCTTATTACATCAATTAATACGGCAGCACAGTTAGCCTTATCATCAACTTCTAATGATGCCTCAACTTTTATTGGCATTCCGGCAAATCCGCTCCCTTTAACATAAATGTAAGCAACCTTAGTATTCCCTAAAAATGGTATATAATCACTAGGTCCTATCCTAATTTTTCCCTCACTCTTCATTTCATAACCATAATCTAATGTGCTAGTTACTGCTTCAGTTTTACTTATTCTCTTAGAGATTAACCTTTCCTCAGTTTTCATGTTAAGAAAGTCACTATTTCCTCCTACGTTAAGTTGGTAAGTCTCTTCTACCTTTACCCCTCTCAGTCTAAAGAGAGAGGTAATTGCTCTGTGAAATATTGTTGCACCTAATTGGCTCTTAATATCATCCCCAGCTAAAGGTAGGTTTTTCTCAGTAAAACGTTTAGGGAATTCGCCGGATGGATCACTAGCTATAAAGACTGGGATAGCATTAATAAATGCAGTATTAGCCATTAAAGCTATATTAGCATAAGTCTTAGTCGCGTTTTCACTACCCACTGGCAATAAGTTTACTAGAATCTCAGCCCTACTATTCTTTAACTCTTCCACAACTCCTTCAACACTGCCACTATAAGAGGGGTTAAATACACTGATCATATGACTAGCTACACCATCTAGTACTGGTCCAGGAGAAACTTTTACTCCCGTTTTCTTCATATCTACTATTTTAGGTACTATATTGGGAGGTTGAAAAACAGCTTCAGAAAGATCTTTACCTATTTTGTTTTTAGATACGTCAAATGCTGCAACAACTTCAATATCCGTAACTCTATAATTACCGATCTTAGGTGTAATTAGCCCTTCGTAGTATTCTTCTCCCCTTAATTTATAATATTCGATTCCTTGAATTAACATAGATGCGCAATTGCCTAAGCCTGCAATAGCTACTCTTATCATCAACTTTAAAGTTAAATAGCCAAATAAATATATGTTGTGATGAAAGGGATTAGTCTGAGCAATGAGGACGTGGAGCGACTCTGAGGTAGGATTAATATGTTGAAACGCGTGCACATACGCGTATATGGTTATGTTCAAGGAGTAGGGTTTAGAAGATTCGTCCAAATTCACGCTCATAGGTTAGGAATTAAAGGATATGCTAGAAATTTAGATGACGGTACAGTAGAGGTTGTAGCAGAAGGTCACGAAGAGGCATTAAAGAAGCTTATAGAATATGTTAAGAAGGGCCCACCATTAGCAGAAGTCAGTAATGTAGAGTATTTATTTGAGGAATATAAGGGTGAATTTCACGATTTCGAAACATACTAATAGGAGATTTTTTCATTAAAAAAGGAAATTGGTTTATTTATTAGTATTATGACGAATATTCCTTTTATCTCCAATCAGTGTATTAGGAACATATATAAAGTAACGTGTTTGTTAAAGAAGTATTAATTAATGATAAAGAGGAGAAATCTTTTTAAGTGTTAAGTTAAGTTTATTAGCCTAGGTGTTTTTGATGTTCCAATGGTAAAGGAAGAGGAAATTATACCTAAGTACTGGTATAACATAATACCAGATTTGCCTAGACCCTTACCTCCACCTAGAGATCCACAAGATGCTGAATTTTCTAGGATAGATCTATTACGTAGTATATTACCTCATGAAGTATTAAGGCAACAATTTACTATAGAGAAATACGTTAAGATCCCGGAGGAGGTTAAGGAAAAATATCTATTAATAGGCAGACCTACTCCTCTAATGAGGGCTAGAGGTTTAGAGAATTTCTTACAGACCCCGGCAAGAATATACTTTAAGTACGAGGGCGCAACTCCAACAGGTTCTCATAAAATTAACACAGCAATACCCCAAGCTTATTTTGCTAAAAATGAAGGAATAGAACACGTCGTTACTGAAACTGGAGCAGGACAATGGGGAACTGCAGTAGCTTTAGCTGCTAGGATGTATAATATGAAAAGTTCTATATTTATGGTAAAGGTTAGCTATGAACAAAAACCGATGAGAAGAAGTATAATGCAACTATATGGTGCTAATGTTTATGCGAGCCCTACGAATATAACCGAATATGGCAGAAAAATATTAGAAAAGAACCCTAATCATCCAGGCTCTTTAGGAATTGCTATGAGTGAGGCAATAGAATATGCTCTTAAAAATCAGCATAGATATTTGGTAGGAAGTGTGCTAGACGTCGTTTTGTTACATCAAAGCGTAATCGGGCTAGAGACAATTACCCAATTAGAATCATTAGGTGAGGAAGCTGATATTCTGATTGGATGTGTAGGGGGAGGGAGTAATTTTGGAGGATTTGTTTATCCCTTTATAGGGAATAAGAAAGGCAAGAGGTACATTGCGGTGAGTTCAGCTGAAGTACCCAAGTTTAGTAGAGGAGAATATAAATATGATTACCCAGACTCTGCTGGATTATTACCATTAGTTAAAATGATAACTCTTGGTAATGAATATGTTCCTCCCCCAATTTATGCAGGAGGACTCAGATATCATGGTGTAGCCCCTACATTAAGTCTGTTAATGAAAGAAGGTATAGTTGAATGGAGAGAATATAGTGAGAGAGAGATATTTGAAGCAGCTAAAATATTTATGCAAACCCAAGGTATTGTGCCAGCTCCAGAATCTGCTCATGCGATAAAAGCAGTAATAGATGAGGCAAATGAGGCTAAGAAGAATAATGAAAAGAAAGTAATAGTGTTCAATTTAAGCGGACATGGTTTACTTGACTTATCTAACTACGAGTCAATGATGAAGAGGTGGGGAAATAGTGGGAAATAGGGAAAAGATGCTAGTAGTTTATATGACCCTAGGTTACCCCGATGTGGAAAATTTCCTAAAGTTTATAACTAGTTTAGAGAGTGCTGGTGCTGACGTTTTGGAATTAGGTATACCCCCAAAGTATGCTAAGTATGACGGCCCAGTTATAAGGAAAAGCTATGATAGAGTTAAGACTCAAATTAAGGATATTTGGAGGTTAATGAGACAAGTAAGGGATAGTTTAAGTATACCTATTGTTGCCTTAACTTATTTAGAGGATTGGATTAATGAACTTAAAACGTTTTTAGACAAGTTAAGGGAAAATGGCATCAACGGTGTTCTATTCCCAGATTTATTAATTGATTATATAGATGATTTTGAGAAATATGATAAGGAGATTAAAGCGATTGGATTAAAGAACGTAATATTTACTTCTCCTTCTGTTCCAGATTTACTAATAAACAAAGTGTCAAGGATTTCAGATTTATTTTTATACTATGGCGTTAGACCTACTACAGGAATTCCTATTCCTGTATCGTTAAACGAGTTAATTACTAGAGTTAGGAAACTGGTAGAGAATAAACTTGTAGTTGGTTTTGGTTTATCAAACGATGATGATATCAAAGAAGCTTTGTCAGCAGGAGCAGATGGTATAGCGATAGGTACGTTGTTTATAGAAGAAATGGGGAAAGGTAATTTGGAAAACGCTATTAGGTTAGTTAAGAAGTTTAGGGGATTGTTAGATGAATATTAATGAAATTTTAAAGAAATTAGTCGATAGAAAATCTTTAACTGTAGAAGAAGCAGAGAGTTTAGCTAAACAAATAATTAATAGTCAAATCCCTGAAATTTTAACTTCAGCAATTTTAGTAGCGTTGAGAATGAAGGGAGAGAGTTCAGATGAAATTGTAGGTTTTGCTAAGGCTATGAGGGAAATGGCAATTAAAATTGATGTACCTAATGCGGTTGATACTGCGGGTACAGGTGGAGATGGTTTTGGAACTGTTAACGTTAGTACTGCTGTAGCGATATTGCTTAGTTTAGTTAACCCGGTAGCTAAACATGGGAATAAAGCAATTAGTAGTAAGAGCGGTAGTGCTGATTTTTTAGAGGCATTAGGTTATAACATAACCATAGGTCCAGAAAGGGCTAAGGAATTAATATCTAAGTACAATTTTGTATTTCTCTTTGCTCCCCTATATCATCCAGCAATGAAGAATGTTGCTAATGTAAGAAGGACCTTAGGCATAAGGACGATATTTAATATATTAGGACCCTTAACTAATCCTGCTGGAGCAAAATATCAGCTAATGGGAGTCTTTTCCAAGGGTTACGCTGACCTATTAGCTGAGAGCATATCAGTTATGGACTTTAATAAGGTTATATTAGTCCACGGAGAGCCCGGAATAGACGAGGTGACTCTTCAAGGAAAAACTTATTTGTATATAATTAAAAAGTCCTCAATTGAAAAACTAACGTTAAATGTCTCTGATTTTGGTATAGATGAAGTTCCTATTGATAAATTAATTGTAAACTCTGCAGAGGATTCAGCAATTAGAGTGCTTAGGGCATCTATTGGAAAGGATGAGTATGTGGAGAAGTTTATAAGAGTTAATGCCTCAGTTGGGCTCTTCCTCTTAGGAAAGGTAAGTGATTTTAAAGAAGGTTATAATTATGCTGGAGAATTGTTAAAAGAAAAATTTGTAGAAAAAATAAAAGAATTGATTTCTGCAAATGGTGATATGAATAAATTAAATAATTTGTTGGTGAAGGTAATTGGTAATTAAATTAAAAATTTGTGGAAATGCTACGATTTCAGATATTCTAGAACTTGACAAATTAGACGTGGATTATATAGGTGTCATAACAGATCCTATCAGTACTAGATTTGTTAAAACTGAACTACTATCAATAATTAAAGGCCGTATCAATAAGCCTATTGTTAGTGTTAAAGTAAATGGAAATATAATTGATTTACTTAAGGAACTTAAAAATGTAGATTATTTGCAAATCCATAGAGTATTGAATGACAAAGAATTGGAAATTTTAAAATCATATGACACTAAAAGGATAATTTTTTATGTGCCGGCATCTCGCGAATATAAGGGCTACTTTAAGAAAGTCGTGGATTTTGCTGATCTCGTACTGATTGACTCATTAATTAAAGGTGTTAGTGTAGACTTGGAAGTTGTGAGAGAGTTGTTTAGTGAATATCCATATTTAGGTGTAGGTGGCAAAATAAACTTGGATAATATATATCAGTTTATCACTTTTAATCCTAAGTGGATTGATATTTCGAGTAGCATAGAAATTTATCCCGGGAAGAAGTCGTTAGATAAAGTGAAAAAGTTAGTAGAGGTAGTAAAGCGTGGAAGTCTATCCAATAAGTGATTTTGCATCACCGTTTGATGTATTTAAATGTATTGAGAAAAAGTACGAAGTAGCTTCTCTGCTGGAAAGTATTGTAGGTCCACAATATAAATCTAGATATAGTATCATTGCATGGGATACTAAAAGTCACATTGAAATTCATGGAGATCCATTGGAAGTCCTTCAAAGTTATATTAGAAATATGGAAATTCTTGAGATACCAGGCTTATTTAAAGGCGGAATGATTGGTTATATTAGTTATGATGCGATAAGATTTTGGGAGAAGGTAAAGGATCTTAAGCCTAATGCTGAAAATTGGCCTACTGCGGAATTTTTTATCCCAAATAATATCATAATTTATGACCACAACGATGGTAAGGTATACGTTAACGCTGATATAAGTAGCATAGGCGGTTGTGAAGATGTAGAGAATTTCTCTCTAAGCTTTTACGATGAATCTCTAAATAAAGATAATTTCATGAAATCAGTTTCAGATACCTTAGAGTACATAAGAGCTGGTTATGCGTTTCAAGTAGTTTTATCTAGATTTTATAGATATTTGTTTAAAGGAGACTCACTTAAAATATATTATAATTTAAGGAAAATTAATCCTTCCCCTTACATGTTTTATCTTAAATTTAAGGATAGATATCTAATAGGATCTAGCCCAGAGTTACTATTCCGAATTCAAGATAATATTGTGGAAAGCTATCCTATTGCTGGAACTAGACCAAGAGGCAATGACCCAGAGGAGGATTTAAAACTTGAACTTGAGTTACTCAACTCTGAAAAAGATAAGGCTGAGCATCTGATGTTAGTTGATTTAGCTAGGAATGATTTAGGTAAAGTTTCTGTACCTGGAACTGTCAAAGTACCGGAGCTCATGTTTATTGAAAAATATAGTCATGTGCAACACATAGTTTCTAGGGTTATTGGAATGTTAAAGAAGAGAAATAATGTTTTAGACGTTATACAAGCTACTTTCCCTGCAGGTACAGTAAGTGGTGCACCTAAGCCTATGGCAATGAATATTATAGAAACTTTAGAGGAATATAAAAGAGGACCTTATGCTGGAGCTGTAGGGTTTATTTCCTCTGATGGAAATGCTGAGTTTGCAATAACTATAAGGACAGCGTTCATAAATAAAGATCTGTTAAGAATTCATGCAGGTGCCGGCATTGTTTATGACTCTAATCCAGAATCTGAATATTATGAGACTGAACATAAGTTAATGGCACTAAAAATAGCCCTAGGTGTTAAGTAATGGACTTAACATTAATAATAGATAATTATGATAGTTTTGTGTATAACATAGCACAAGCTGTGGGAGAATTAGGAAGCTATCCAATAGTAGTTAGGAACGATGAGATAAGCTTGAAGGGTATAGAGAGGATCAGCCCGGACAGGATAATTATCTCTCCCGGTCCTGGTACGCCGGAAAAGAAGGAGGACATAGGTATAAGTGTGGACGTGATTAAATACTTCGGAAAGAGGATTCCCATACTAGGAATATGTTTGGGTCATCAGTCTATAGGTTATGCTTTCGGTGCTGTAATTAGGAGGGCTAAAAAAGTATTTCATGGGAAAATTAGTAATATTATCTTGGTTAACAATGAAATACCAATAATTTACTCTGGATTGCCTAAGGAGTTTAAGGCTACAAGATATCATAGTCTTGTAGTTGATAATGTCAAATCACCTCTAGTCATTGATGCTGTCTCGAAAGAGGACGGTGAGATTATGGCTATACACCACGTAGAGTATCCAATATTCGGTGTTCAATTTCACCCAGAAAGCATAGGGACACAACTAGGTCAGAAGATATTTTATAATTTCCTAAACAGAATATGACATATGCCTAGATACTTAAAAGGTTGGCTTAAGGAAGTAGTAGATTTATCTCTAAAGAGGACTCCTATTAGTATGTCTCGTCAAAGACAAATTATTTCTTTATATGATAGGATTATTGAATTTAATAGATCAAATATTACTGCAATTATAGCTGAGTATAAGACAAACTCCCCGTCTGGGCTAAAAGTAGAGATGGATCCAATACATTACGCTAAATTTATGGAAAAATATGCAGTAGGTCTTAGTGTATTAACTGAGGAGAAATTTTTTAACGGTTCTTATGAGGTGCTAAGAAAGATAGCTAATTCAGTATCACTACCTATTCTTATGAAAGACTTCGTTGTAAAGGAATCTCAAATAGATGATGCTTATAACCTCGGAGCAGATTCCGTTCTTTTGATAGTCAGAATTTTAACTGAAAGGGAATTAGAGGGATTATTGGAATATGCAAGGACCTATAATATGGAACCGCTAGTGGAGGTCACTAATGAGTCAGAACTAGAGATCGCTTTAAGACTAGGAGCTAGGTTCATAGGAGTCAACTCACGAGATTTAGAAACTCTAGCAATAGATAAGGAGAAGCAGAAGAAGATTCTCTCTCTAATACCCTCTAACATAGTAAAGGTTGCTGAAAGTGGAATATCAAATAAAAATGAAATAGAGGAGTTAAAGAAATTTGGCGCTAATGCTTTTCTGGTTGGAACATCTTTAATGAATAATCCAGAGAAGATCAAAGAATTTATATGAGTTTTATTAATTATTCGTGTGTCCTCATCATTCAGTTCTAATATTAGCCAGTTGACCGGAGAAAGTACATTACTTTATAAGGAAATTGCTAGAAACGTAGAGAAAAATAAGAAAATTAAGATCGTAGATTTTGGAGTAGGTCAACCAGATATTTTGACGTTTAAGCGGATAAGGGAGTCGGCTAAGAGAGCTTTAGATGAAGGATTCACTTCCTATACTTCAGCCTTAGGTATAGAAGAATTAAGAGGAAAGATTGCAGAATATTTAAATCAGAAATATGGAAGCGATATTAAGCTTGACGAAGTAATTGTAACACCAGGTGCTAAGACGGCACTTTTCCTCGCGTTTATCTTATATGTTAATCAAGGAGATGAGGTGATTCTATTTGACCCATCCTTCTATTCATATGCAGAAGTAGTAAAGTTGTTAGGTGGTAAGCCAATTTATTCTCCCCTAAAGTGGAATAAATCAGAAGGGTTCTCAGTTGATATTGAGGATCTTAGAAGTAAGATTACTAAAAAGACTAAAATGATAGTTTTCAATAATCCTCATAATCCTACTGGTTCTCTTTTTTCGCATAGTGATGTAGAGAGAATAATAGAAATAGCTAGAGAGAATAAAATATTATTACTCTCAGATGAGATATACGATCATTTTGTATACGAAGGTAGAATGAAAAGTGTGCTTGAAGATAGTAATTGGAGGGATTACGTGATTTATATTAATGGGTTTAGTAAGACTTTTTCAATGACCGGTTGGAGGCTAGGGTATATAATAGCCAATAAAGAAGCTATAACGAAAATGGGCATTTTAGCTTCAAACATTTACACTTGTCCTACGAGTTTCGCTCAAAAGGGTGCATTAGAAGCCTTTAACACTTTTGATGAAGTCAATGAAATGGTAAAACTATTCAGGAAGAGAAGGGATTTAATATATGATGAATTAAGTAAGATTAAAGGTATACAGGTCTCGAAACCTAATGGTGCGTTTTATATATTTCCTAATGTAGGAGAAATTTTAAAAATAGCTAACATTGATGTTAAGACTTTAGCAATAAGGCTTATTGAGAGTAAAGGTGTAGTGACGATACCAGGGGAGGTATTTCCGTTAAATGTCGGTAAGCAGTTCTTAAGGTTAAGTTATGCTGTTAACGAAAACGTTATAAAAGAAGGTGTAGAAAGGATAAGAGAGTTTATAGAAGGGATGATGAAACCCTGATAGTAAGAAAAGTAAAATGATTTAAACTCCCATGGACTGAGAGCTATTATTAACTTTTATTTCTACTTTTTCTTCTCCATCATTAGTAACAATAAACTCTAAGTTGACTATTTTCAGCGTTTTCATTAAATCATCTTTCACGTCTTCTAAATACTTTATAACATCTTTATTTGCGTAGAATTTTACATTAACTGGTGTATTCATTGATATTCTATTCTTTATTTTTTCTGACCTTACCATAGAGTTAAACTTCTTTATAGCTTCTCCTAATTTTTCAATTTCACTATCTATAATAATATCGTCTACATTTGGTAATCCTTCTAATAGTACGCTCTTTTTATAACCAAATAGTCTACTATAAATCTCCTCTGTGATGTGAGGAGCAATTGGATGAAGTAGTATTATTATATCCCTTATCACTCTCTGAATCGTGTATTTCGCAGAGGCGTCATCTTGGAATAGTCTATGTTTTATCATTTCTAAGTATTCATCCGCTATTATTTCCCAGAAGTAACTATACATCTCTTGAATCACTACATAAAAGTCGAAGTTTCTATATGCATTAATCACTTTTTCAACAAATTTCTTGTGTTCTTGCAAGATCCACTTGTCTACATTGCTCAATTTTTCTGGTTTATCAATCCTTATTTTAGCTATAAAGGGATACACCAGTCTGGAAGCGTTCCAAAGCTTTTGAAGCAATAATTTTTTACCTTTAACGGTATCCCACTTAAATGGAAAATCATCGCCTATACTTGCATCAAGCAACGTCATTCTTATAGAGTCAGCGCCATACTCATCTATCTTATCTAAAGGTGAAACAACATTTCCTTTACTCTTACTCATCCTAGTTCCATCCGGACCTAAAACTTGCCCATTGACTAAAACATTGGTAAATGGTATATTATTAGCTAACATCAGAGTTCTAAAATATGTATAGAAGAGCCAAGTTCTAATTATGTCTGTTCCTTGTAATCTCAAGGAGGCTGGGAATATTCGATTAAATAACTCTTTATTTTCATAGAATTTGGTTAGGTAAAGTACAGTTACGCTGGAATCTATCCAAACATCTGCTACATCTGTAACTGGTTTCAAATCAAATCCGCATTTTGGGCATTTGTCTACTGGTGGCTTAGCCTTAACTGGGTCTATTGGCAGATCTTCATCTCTAGCAGGTATTAAATGACCATTGTCGCAATACCAGAAAGGCAACGGTGTTCCGTAAAGTCTTTGTCTGCTGATGTTCCAATCCCATTCTATGTTGTTTATCCATTCTTCTAAATAATAGGACATTCTGCTGGGTTTAAATTTCATCTTTTTATATTCTTCTAATAATTTTGGTTTAAATTGTAATGTCTTTATGTATATTTGTTTCTTAACTAAGAATTCTACCGGGGATAAACAATCACTTCTTTCTGTATGAGACAAAACATTATGCTTTATGTGTTTAATTTCTACTAAATATTGATTTTTTTGGAGTATATCAATTATCTTTTTCCTGGCTTGATCTATAGTTAATCCGTCTAAAATCCCATTAGTATTTGCTATCCTCCCTTTCTCATCAATTACTATTCTCGTTTTTAGATTATACTTCAATTGCCATTTTATATCTTGTGGATCTCCATAAGTACTAATCATTACAGCACCAGTACCAAATTCCTTCTCTACCATCTCATCGACGATAATTTTTACCTCTTGATTAAATATAGGTACAATTGCCGTCTTACCAACGTAGTCCTTATATCTTTCATCAGTTGGATTAACTGCCACTGCTTGAGTAGCAGCTAATAATTCTGGTCTAGTAGTTGCAATAATGATTTCACCGCCTTCCTTGACTGGAAATTTTATATAAGCTAAAATACCTTCTCTCTCTAAGTATCCTATTTCACTTTGAGCTAATGCCGTTTCGCATTTAGGGCACCAAATCACAGGACCTTCTCGTATTTCTATGAGATTCATTCTATACATATCTAATAGGCTTTTCTGAATGATTTTTCTATAGTTAGGCTCATAAGTTTTATACTCATATCTTTCCCATTCTGGTCTGTATCCTAATCTTATCATAGCTTCTTTCATTTTCTTTATCATATCCTCAGTCCATTCTATGCATTTCTTGAGAAATAGTTCTCTATTCTCTTTAGGAATTTTCAATCTATACTGTACTTTTAATTCAGTAGGCAAGCCTTGAGTGTCCCAACCTTGTGGTAAAAGTACATTATAACCTTCTAATCTCTTGAATCTACCTATAGTATCTGATATAGTAACCCAGTATGCGTGACCCATATGTAGCTCTCCACTTGTAAAAGGCGGAGGAGTATCTATTACATAAGTTGGGGAATTAGTGTCCTCTTCTCTAAACCTAAATACATCTCTCCAATACTCTTCACTTAACCATATCCTCTGCCATTTCTCCTCAATCTCTTTAGGGTTATAATGTTTTGGCCACTCTTCCATCTTCTTTGTTATTATATCTTGGTTTAACAATAGATCATCACCTAATAATGGCTACTTTATATAAATATAAAATCATATAATTTATAAGATTTAGGAATGAGGGTAGCAATAATTGGAGGCGGAGTGGCAGGATCCACATTAGCGTATTTATTATCAAAGAAAGCCAATCATGAAGTCACAATCTTTGATATAAATGAGAAGTATGTTAAACCTTGTGGTGATATTGTACCAAATATCTATACACCACCTTTTAATTGGGAAGTTAAGTTTAACATAAAGAGGTTCTCCTTTCGCATAGATGGAGAAAGGATTTATGACGTAGAGTACTCTCATACTAAATGGCTAGTTATAGATAAGTGGAATTGGATAAATAGTATGCGTAAACACGCAAAGATCGTAGTTTCGCATGAAGCATTAAAAGAGAAATTTGATTATGTTATAGATAGCAGGGGTCCATATCCATTAGATAGGCAAGTAGTTTATACAACACGAGCAATAATTGAAACTAAGAGCTTTGATGATAAGGCGGTGATTGAGTTTAATACCAAGTATACTGGATTTTATTGGATATTTCCTAGTGGAGAAAATGAATATAATGTAGGGGCAGGGTTTTTGGAATATAAAAATTCTAAGAGTCTACTAAATGAATACTTGAGAGAGAGATTTAAGGATTATAGGATTAAGGACGTTAGAGGTGCCCCCATTAGTATCGGAATCCCTTCTATTAAGAAAGGTAGAGTAGGTGAGGCAAGAGGACTTGTATTTCCGTTGAGCGGAGAAGGAATTAGACCATCTGCCATTTCAGCTGAGTACGCGTTTGAAGCTATTCATAAGGGTAAGGAGCTGGATGACTATTTAGATGATAAGTTAAAAATTTTTGAAAAAAGGATAAATATTCAACTAATGTTGCTTAATATCTACAAATATTCGAGTATATCCTTGAGGAGAACTTTGATGAAAACGTTCTTTAAAAACGATGTACTCATAGACGCTTATTTGGAAGATAAGATAGATTTAGATGGTATAGTAGAATCAATTAAAAGTGTGAAAGGAAATGGATATATTAGTAGAGAATTCTAAGAGCAGATCTGGTAAACATGCTATAAGGACTTTGATATTCAAAATAGAAAAAGAAAGTATATCACAACTCGAGTTATCAGGTAAAAAGGTAAGCCCTACTTATGTAGTTGGTGATGCAAAAATCGTTAATTTACCTAATAAAGGAACTTTTGTTTACGTTCATCTATTGAAAAATATACAAGATAGAGTTGTTGGCAAAGTCATAGTTTATGAGGATGGAAGAGTCGTCTTGATTATGAAGTATAGAAAATTAAAGTTAAAAATAGTAGAGGGTGAAGGAAGGTATGCCGAATATGTGAAGAGAATTTTTGACAAGCTTAAGATACCAGTAAAGAAGATAAATACTAATATAAAAGTGTGATAGATAATGTTTTCCTTATCGTTTCAAGTCCTATCTGATGATCCTTTGAAGTTGAGGTACTTAACTCAATCAATTAATAATATTTTTAAGGATATATGTGAGCCAGTTAAGGTAGGCGCGTCTTATATATGTGCTCCTAGTCAAAATACACTGATATTACTTTATTTTAACTCTCAATCAATTAGGGATATGAATGTTCATCTTGAAATAATTTCTAACGATGCAATGTATATTACAAAAACTATTCAAGAAATCAATAATAGATTCAGAAGCCAAGGCTTTTATATAACTCTCTTAGAAACTTCAAGAACTTCTTTATAAATTTCGTATAATATTTTCTCATTTATTTGTATGTTCTTAACTTCTACTATAGCATTGCATAAATAGGTAGAAATTCTCGTCTTACATATTATTATCTTTTTGAGTGAGCCATTAGAAATTTTCTCATTCATATCTACATAAATTACTTTATTCTTGTCATCATCGACTAGCTTATTCTTAGAAAATTGCTTAATTTCTTGATTGATATCCATATAAATTATAGTACGATTTTCCTCATATATTATGGAAAATTTTAAATTATCAATGTAGTACTGAACTACGCTCATATTACTTGTACCAACTCTGTTCCACAATAAGGACATTTACCCTTGAGACCTCTTTTATCAGCTTCACAGAAGTAAGCAGAATATTTCTTCTCACATTTTGGACACTTATATACAATATCAGTTCCTATTACCAATTTCCTATTGCAAATCCTGCAATATACTGTAAGCCAGCCTAAATGACCGTAGGAGTTGGAACCCTTAATCCTTATGCTCAATCCTTTTCACCATATTTTCAACATCTATAATAACTTATATTTTTATGCATTCTGTTATACCTCAGTATTGTTTAAAAGAATTTTTAGTCTACAAATTACCTTATACTACTGTTATGAATTTGGCAGAGTATTATAAGCTACAGCCTTTAAATATAGCTGATATAATGCAAATCTTTACGCTACAAAAAGTTAAACAAGAGGAAATTATAGATGGCAAATTTGATTTGGAATCAGTTTCCCCTGATCCCACAACAGATATTGTAATCATAACCTATAAGAATGAGAGATATTTAAATGGAAACTTGAGTAATTTGGATTTCTATTTCTCAGAGCCATTAAATGTATTAGCAGTAGGAGTCCCTCAACAGTTAAACAATGAACAAGTTATAATTCAAAGGATTGATCTAAATGTTAATAGTGTCGTTGGCTTTACATTAGTTAAAAAAGATTTACCATTTATCATAATCTACTCAGATAAGGGAACTAAAATACTCTCGATGTCAGATCTCAATCCACCTAAACCCGTTGTAAAGAACAAGAAGAGATCAGTTAAAAAGAGAAAGAGGAAGAGTAAAAAACGTGCTAAGAAGTCTAGTTCAAAATCTCAAAATAAGAGCAAAAGTGTTAGAAAGGGTTGAGGAGTTTAAGTTAAATAATTCTGCTAGTGAGGATGTGTGGTTTAAGGAGTTAGTCCTTTGTATACTTACTGCTAATTCCTCGTTTATTTCAGCCTATAAAGCATTACAATGTTTAGGAGAAGATATTTATTACGCTAGTGAGGATAAATTACGTGACGATCTAATATCCTGTGGGTATAGGTTCTATAATTTAAAGGCTAGATATATGTTCTTAGCTCGTGAGCAAGTATATACAAAACTGAAAAGCCAGATTAAGCCCATTGCTGACTTAGATCAATTTCTAGCTAGGGAAAAGTTGTTACGAATTAAAGGCCTAGGAATGAAGGAAGCTAGTCATTTTCTGAGAAATGTTGGGTATTTCAATTTTGCTATAATAGATAGACACATAATCAGCTTTCTAAAAGAAATTGGAGTATTAAGAGAAGTTAAACATCTAACTAAAAAGAAGTACATATTTCTTGAAAATATTTTAAGAAGTATATCATATACATTAAATTTAGACGTAGGTGTGCTCGACTTATTTATATGGTATAAAGAGACTAAAACTATTGTAAAATAGCAATAAAAAATATAAACCAGTAATTGAACCTTTTAATGACTTTAAAATGCAACTACGATTGGTAAATCGAGTGTATCTAAAGATTAAAGGTAATAATTATTTCTCTAGTTCTTATTCTGTAAGTGCTTTTCCTATCTCATCATCATCATCATGTTAAACTAATTCTACTTCACCATGTGGTGATGTAGTATGGAGACTATCCAGAATGTTAACTCTTTAAATAAATTAAATCTAAAAGTAATAATAACCGATCCAGTTGATGAATACATGATAAAAACTTTACAAAGTTATGGTTTAGCTGTGGACTATAAGCCAGAAATATCTAGAGAAGAACTATTGAAGATAATCGATCAATACGAGATACTAGTAGTGAGAAGTAGAACTAAGGTAGACAAAGAAATCATAGAGAGAGGGAAGAATCTTAAAGTTATAGCAAGAGCTGGTATAGGATTGGATAATATAGATGTAGACGAAGCCTCTAAGAGGAATA
>NZ_QIMI01000050.1:0-11736 GCF_007050195.1 Sulfolobus sp. B1
CTCTGGTATTGCTAGAATGGGGGCTGATGGAGTAATAATAGATGGGCACGGAGCTGGAACAGGAGCTACTCCGGTGGTAATAAGGGATAACGTAGGAATACCCATCGAGCTTGCTGTGTCATCAGCAGACACTATTTTAAGACGTGAAGGACTCAGAGAGAAGTTTACAATTATAGCAGCGGGTAGGGTTTCGTCAGCTACTGATGCTGCTAAATTGATAGCACTAGGAGCTGATCTGGTGAGTGTAGGAACAGCGGCCTTAGTAGCAATGGGTTGCGTTATGGTTCACAAATGTCACATTGGGTCATGTCCAACTGGTTTAACTTCAAAGATTGATGGAACAAGGATTTTCAATATTGAATTTGGCGTTAAAACCCTTATTAACTTTATCAATGGATTTTCATTAGAATTGGCTAATATTCTTGATAATTTAGGGTTAGAATCTATCAAGGATCTTAGGGGAAGAAGAGATCTCCTATATGGTTATGGTTTAACTAATGATACTTTACAAATATTAGGTATTGAAGGTACTGAAGAAGACCTTAACCCCAAAATGGGCGAGTTATGGAATAAGAGAATAATCTCTTATATGCACGAGTTAATGACTAAGGCAAATCCAGTAATAACTAGTATGGGCAGCACTGCTCCTCCAGATGTTGAGAGACCTGCGAGGATAGTAGATTGGTTAAGATCTGATGGAGCTCAAGTTACTCGACCTTCCATTGATCCGTACAGAGAGGATATAGATACATCCTTTTATCTTAAAGGAGGAGAGCTATATCTCTCACTACCAATAATCTTTGATATTACAGAAGCATCAAGTGAATATAAAGATGCGTTTGCTTGGAGTGCTCTAGCCTTATCCTCTGCAGTTTTTGACTATGTTACAATCGATAAGTATTCTGAAGTTTTCATAAGCAATGATGGTAAGGGAATAGCTAAGTGGAATAAAGGAGAACCTGAAGATGACTCTTATTTGTTGATTCCCAGTGACAAAAATGTTATAGATGATGTGATAGGAATTGGTGTTCCCGGATTTATAATTGATGAGGATCTAGGGAGTGATGATCTAGAGATAGTAGTTAGTGATCTTGATACAAAATTAAGGGAAGCTGGAATTAGAAATAATTACGATATATTAGCTAAATCAAGTAGGCTTAGACATTCTGCTGATGCTTTTAAAATGGTTCTGTTAGGAGCTGACTCAGTCATAATGCCCTATTTTGTTTTAGAAAAAGCTATAGGAGAGGGTAATAAGAGCAATCTTGAGGAAAAGGCGTTCAGCTTAATAAGCGGGATGAAAAAAGAAATAGCCTTACTTGCTGGTGCAGCAGGGGTATATAGCGTTCAGTCTACATTGACGGGTAATAGAGAGCTACTTCGTTCAATAAATCTTAACTCGATAATAAGGAACGAGTTAAGGATTAAGTCTGCAGGTGAGTTATAATGGAATATACCCCTTCTGGTTGTGGTGTTCTAGGTGTTTTAAGAAAGAGGAATGCCCCTAAGATTGGGGGTGAAGCTGTAGTAAGAGGGATAGATAGAGTAAGATATAGGGGAAGTGATAAAGGAGCTGGATTTGCTGTTTTTAATCTTCATGATAGGAACTATTACGTTATAAAGACGTTCTATAAAGGTAATCCTAATGAATTAAAAGAGATTCTTTCGGATTACGGAATTTACGTAAAGGATATTAAGTATGATTATGTTAGGTCAAACCTCTGCGACTGTAACGTTATTACTTTAGGAGATATTAACGAGATAAAGAAGGCTATAAGAAACGTTAATGAAATTTTATGGAACCAAGATAGGAAGGGAAGAATATATAGTATAGGTAGTTCTCTTCAAGTGTTTAAGGGTGTTGGATATCCTATCGAAGTGGCTAAGAAGTATAATGTGGAAAATTTGGAGGGTGATTTATGGTTAGCTCATACTAGACAGCCCACTAATTCACCAGGCTATTTTCCTTTCTGGTCGCATCCATTCTCTACATTTAATATAGCAATAGTGCATAATGGTGACGTAAGTTCTTTTGGAGCTAACGTGGAGTATCTAAGATCAAGAGGGTTGAGTAGTTTCGTTGGAACGGATAGTGAAGTGATAGCGTTTTTATTTGAAGAATTATTATCAGAAGGGTTAACTATCGAAGAAGTTGTGAATATTATTATAAATCCTTCAAGAAGATTTAACGGGTTGCCAAATCACGTAGATTACTTGTATAGGAATTCCAGGCTAGATGGTCCGTTTACCGCAATTATAGGTTATGATTCTGGTGATGATTTATACTTAATTGCGATAGCTGATAGGGCTAAGTTCAGACCCGCTATAGTGGGAGAGGACGATTATTATTATTATGTAGCAAGCGAGGAGAATGAGATAAGGGAAATAAGTCCTAAAGCTAAGGTATGGACTCTTAAGCCTGGATCATACTTTATAGCGTCGATTAACAAAGGAGTTATTTCTTATGGTAGAAACGAGGAAGAATTAGGATCATTTTCTCCTCCACCCGTTATGGTCCCAGAAAACTATGACATAAACGCGTACGATATAGGGTACAAGGATCTAAATTACGAAATTTTGAAATTAGCAATATCTGGGAAGAAAGAGATAACAGTTGCAAATGTTATGGGGCATAGGTATATTGGGATAAATTTACCTGCTAAGGTCATACAAGGACTTAGAATTAATCTTTATGGTGTTGTAGGCAATTGTTTAGCTAATCTTAATGAGGGAAACAACTTTTACGTATATGGTAATGTAGCAGATGATTGTTGTGATACGATGCATGGCGGAAAGGTGGTAATATATGGTGATGCGAGAGACGTTTTAGGTCAAGCTTTTCAAAATGGTAGAATTTACGTTAGAGGTAATGCAGGAAATAGAGTAGGTATTCAGATGAGGGAATATAAAGATAAAAAACCATATCTAATAATCGGTGGAATGGTCGATGATTACTTAGGAGAATACATGGCGGGAGGAGCTATAGTCGTCTTTGGCAAGAATATGAGAAGGGAACCCGTAGGAAATTTTGTAGGAAGCGGCATGGTAGGAGGGAAAATCTATATAAGGGGCAGGGTTTCCCCAGAAAAGATCGGACTTCAGCCACCAAAGCAAGAAATTAATAAGTTTTTAAAGGCTCTGCTACTAAAAAATCTTATAACGGAAGATCAGTATAACTCTCTCAGTAGGGAGGAGTACATTGATTTAATAGATAAGTTGGAGGGTAATGCTAAGGAGTATGCCAAGAAGTTGTTCGAAGAGAAAATTGGAATGCCTCATTACGAATATAGAGAATTGTCGGAGGAAGAATTCAAAGACCTATTACCAATAATTGAGGATTACTCAAATGAAATGAATGACCATTCATTTCTTGAGTTATTAAAAGAGAAGTTCACTATAATAACAGCTAGGAAATTAAAGTGAGAATTTTTGACATAAACTTATTCTTAAACGTGACTTTATCGAACCCTAGAGATCTCTTTTTCATCTCTCGTCTAATTTCAATATCTCTCTTGTCCTCTATTAGATCCTTTAAAATTTTGGAAGCCTCATCTATGTCAGAATATGAAAATTCAGGTACTATTTCATATGCTCCACTCTCCTTAGGTACAATGGGAATAAGGCCAGAGGACATGGCCTCTATCACCGGTATGCCAAAGTGTTCTCCCATAGTCGGGTGAAAGTATATCTTCACCTTTTCCATAATCTTGAGTAGCTCTTCTCTTCCTAGATTCGTATAAATTTCTATATCGGCATTTAGCTTGTTTCTCAGCTTAATCAGTTTCTGCATATAGCTTTTCTCATTTAGAGATCCTACTATAATTCCCTTAATACCAGTTTTTGCTGATAGTAGTATACTATTCTCTAGCATTTTCCCTCTCTCTATTCTACCTATGGTTAGAAATGCGTTATCTCTTGAATTCTCGTTATATGCTTTAGAATAAAACTCGACATCAACGGGAGGATAGATTACTTCTGGCTCTTGTATATTATATACCTCAGCTATAGCCTTTGCTGAATATCTAGAATTAGCTATTATTTTAGCCCTCTTGGCTTCATCTTTCATTCTATTTACTATTGTCCTAAATGGAAGTAGGTATAGCTTCCATATGAGTGATCTATTATATTTACTAGGTACATTAGAAATCGAAGGTGCTCCAGCATATATAATGTGTGGGGCAAGATTTGATAAAGGTAACGGGACTCCTGATAAATTTATGTATAACTTAGGCTTTACCTTTTTAGCTGTATAGTAAGAAAGTAGTCTTTGATACTTATCAAATTTAGACAAATGGAATGGTAAGGAATAGACTGAGGGCAAAAATAAGTCATAAGGTTTAGAAAAACTAACAGCAATGTACTGGATTTTTTCCTCATTTAACATTTCAAAAACTGTTTTGTAAACATTTCCTTCTCCACTGTAAGTTTTACTCATTCCTAAACCATGAGCAATTACTGCAACTTTTATTTCTCTCATTTATGTATTTGGTAATAATGGTTAAGATTATAATACCTGTCGGTCCTTCTGACAATCTAGATTGGGTAAAAAAGTCCGTATTTTCAGCTATATCTCAACCTGTTGATGGAGTAATAGTTTATGACAATAGTGAAAGAAGAGATATAAATGAATTTTTTGAGAGCCTTAAGGACAAAATAATTTATGTCAAGGACGAGAGAATGAAGAAAGTTAATATGGCTAAGTTGAGAAATAAGATGCTTAAGCTTGCTAATGATAAATACATAATAATGTTGGATAGTGATGTGGTTATACCTAAAGATTATTCTAAGAGACTTATAGATAAGCTAGAGAAAGGAGTTGTCTTTACTTGGATGCATTATGCTTATTCAGAGGATGAAGTAGACAAACATTTATCAGTAAATGAGCATAATCCAAATTTAGGTTGTAGTGGGTTAAACAGAGAAGTAATAAAGGAATTTGACGAGAGATATGAGAGAGATGAAGACGTATGGCTTTATGCTAAACTAAAAAAATCTGGGTACATAGTAGAACCGGCAGATGGTAGATGTCTCCATCTTAACAAGGTTCATGCTAGACTAGATTTCTCCTCATCTATCAAGGAGGCTAGGAGGAACTTGTGGAGAAGTAAATATGATATAATGTTGATGTTTGACGGGCTAATAGATTTCACTTTTTTGACTGGCTATGCATACTATGGTAGCTATTATATTCTAGGACTACTATCTGGCTTAATTTTTCCACCTTTAGCAGTCCTATACATTCCTTTGATAGGATATGGTATACGTTATTATGGTGGTGTTAGGAAATTCTTATTAAATCTAATACCAGGCTTAGCACTAGCTTTATCCTCTCCTTACGGATTATGGTACAATTTGGTCAATAAGAGAAAGTAACTCTAATCTTCTAGTATGGAATATTTTAGCCTTTTCCTCGTCATAGACCATTTTCCCATTCACTATTACTTTTTTAACGTATTCTCCAACAGCATTATAAACGATATGTGAGAGTATTCTATCTTTCCTTAATGGATAGAGATAATTCTTGTCTAGTAATACTAGATCAGCAATATAATCTTTTTCTATTTTACCTCCCTTTATTCCTAAAAGCTTGTATCCTTCGAACGTAGCCGACCTAAAAGCGTGGTATGCTTTTATACTTGCATCCCAATACGAATGCCTTTGAAGTAATACTGCATTTTTCATCTCCCTAAACATATCTAAAGAGTTATTACTAGCTGCGCTATCAGTACCGAGAGTTATATTTATATTTTTTTCTAACATTTCTTTGAACGGGAAGAATCCAGCAGTGGCTAATTTCATATTTGATGTCGGACAATGTGTAGCCTTATATACGTAATTTAGTTCCCAGCTTGCAACCCACCCTAAATGAACCATCTGCGATAATTTATCGATTTCATAATCATGAAGAAGTTCTACTGGGAACTTTCCATACCTCTTCTTGACCTCATAAATCTCCTTTCTTGTTTCAGAAACGTGAATGTGTATCCAGGTATCAGTTTCCTTAGCTAACTGTTTTGCTAATTTTAACGTGTTCAAAGAATTTGCATAAATGCTATGAACGTTAACTATCGGATAAAACATTTCTTTTTTCTTTAACATTCTCTGCTTCTTATCTATTTCATAAGGGTCGTAAAGATTATCTAAAAAAGTATATCCTGCTGCAGCCCTTATTCCATACATATTAGAAAGTTTTTCTATACCTTCTGGATTAAAGTACATGTCAACAAACGCTGTAGTTCCTTTAGAGAGCATTTCAATTATAGCTAGCTCGGACGCTAAATCCATCCAACTTTGTTTGAACTCTTTTTCAAAATCCCACATCTTTTCTAACCATAATGTTAGTTCTGCATCGTCATAATATCCACGTAAGACTATCATTGGAGTATGGGTATGAGCGTTAACTAATCCGGGGATCACTATATACTGATTACATTCGATTTCATCTCCTTCAGAATAATTTCCAACTTCCTTTCTCTAGCCATCTTGTATTACTATATTACTGTCTTCGATTATACTATCATAATTAACTATGTACTTACATTTTTTCAGTGTATACGTATTATTTCGTATCTCCACTCAAACTCACTTATCTTCTTTATCCTACCTTCAACTTTTAACTCTCTTTTAAACAACGGAGCAAAAACAACGAAAGTCTCAGCTTCACCTCCCTCAAAAGCAGCATTAAAACCATATTTTTTTGACGCAGATATTATATTTTCTATGTCTTCCTCATTAATTATTTTTCCTAAGAGGTTAAAGGGAAAACCGTAAGCTGAAGCCGACGTGATAATAAATTTATAACCTTCTTTTATTAGCCATCGCATATATTCCTCTTGATTTTTTCTCCAAATTGGGTTGTATGTTTTTAAGCCGACCTCTTCAGCGATTATACTAATATTTAATCTCTGATAGTCAGATAACAATGCCCCACTCACTATGCCTTGTGCCCCTAACTTCTTTGCTTCCAAAAAAGCTCTTTTTAGATCTTGTAATTCTATATCACGTTGACCGGTAGTCTCAAATACTAATAATTTAAAGCCCATCGCATCAGCTTGATATCTAGTATAATTTACGTTAGGATACTGAAACATCCAAGAGTCTTCTCTTTTAGGTATTAAGGTTATTAAACATGAAATTTCGAACCCTTTTAGAATTGCCCAGTGTAGAGCATAGGTGCTATCTTTACCTCCTGAGTACAATGCGCACACATTCAATATTAGAAAAGTAGGAAAGGAGTAAAAAAGAGTTAACTTTAATATTTCATGGGTAATTAGCTAAATAAATTATTTCTTTTTCTGTTGTTGCTCTCCGCCACCTTGTTGCTGTTGACCTTCCTTCTTCTTCTTCGCCATTTTTTCTCTGATTTTATTTTGGTAAGGAATTACTTAATAAGCATTCCTAACTACATCTTAGTTGAATATTATCGTAAAAAAGCTACGTTATTCCATAAATAGTTTCTTCCCTTAAATGGGAAGTATATAAAATATTCTTTGTTTAGTCCTTAAAATAATAACAAATGTTTATTTTTCTCTTTGTATAGAAGTAATTTTGCTAATGTTAGTCTTTAATTTGATTCCTTAATCTCTATGTAGAGATAGAATTAAAGTAGATTATTTACAATTAATCTTGATAAAGATTTTATTCTTCTAGGTCTTAAAACGAGATCCACAATAGAATTAACGTTAATTGTTGAGTATAAAAATGGATCAGCTCTAATGATCTCTTGACTACCTGCTAAATATGTGGAATGGGATAAGGTAAGTAATTCTGTTAATTTCTTTACTTTAGATAAGTTACGCTCTAGAAAAGCAGTTGAGTAACAAGCCAAAAGTGGTTGAGGTTTTTCGTCAACTACCATAACAATATCGTAACCGTTTTTGCTACATAGGTAATCAGCTATATTGACAGTTATAAAAGGGAAATCACAGCCGGTGATAAACACTTTCCTCTCCTTAACATATTTTAAACCAGCTCTTATTCCCTTTATAGGTCCCATATAGTCTCCATCTTCTACTACTATTATACCTTTAGAGATGACTCTATTAGTTCTAGAAACCACGATGGGGTCTGGAAATTGATCAATTACCCTATCAAGCATAGTCTTAGAGTTTATTTCAAAGGAACATTTGTCTATACCAAATCTTTTAGATAAACCTCCAGCTAAGATTATCGTGTCATAATAATAGTTGTAACTCAACTTCTTCCCCTTTCTTGTACATTACATTTCTCTTTAATATGCCAAAAGAATTAGCCTTTGTCAACTCTTTGTATAGTCCAACTCCCCACTTAAGAGGTTTAGCTGAACTTCCCTCTGTTCGAAACAGATAAATTGAATCCATTTTGTGTTCAACAAATATGTCATCAGCTAAATAACTTTTTACGTATTTTTTTAAATTTACGTTAATTATTTTAGATAATACGGAGAGACCAAATTCATGAAATGCAGTTATAGCTGAGACCACTTGTCCAGGTAATATAATTATTGGCTTTCCATTTACCTTACCAATACTACCTCTTTTAATTACATTTACTGATACTCCTTCAAAGAGTATCTCTCCTAATTTGTTTACAGCTCTCTTTACGAAATCCTTCTCACCTACTGATGAGCCTCCTATGGAGATTAATACATCGGATTTATCTATAGCATTTTCTATCATCTGAGAGACATCGTTTAAATCATCTTTAGCAACTCCTAGATAATTGACACTACCAAATTTTTCTAAGAGTTTAATTATAATAGGAGATATTGAATCTGGTATTTTATGACTCTCGGGATTTCTGAAGTCTGTAATTTCATTACCGTTTGCGAAAATTGAAAAATTGAGATTAGACACTTTTACTCTAAATATGCCTTGCTGAATTAAAAGTCCTAAATGATAAGGTTTTATCTCCTCACCTTTTGTTATAATAACTTCGTTCTCATTAACGTCCTCACCTCTTTCTCTCACGTTCTTTCCTTTTTTTACTTCACCTTTGAAGACCACATAATCATCTTCTAATTTTGAGTTTTCTATAGGGATAACAGTATCAGCATTAATTGGTAATGGTGCTCCAGTAGTTACATAGTAAGCTTCTCCATCTGACAATTTTCTTTCTGTAGTATCAAATGGATAGATCTTCCCTACAACCTTAAATTTCCCATACTTAAGATAATCGTTAAACTTAATCGCATATCCATCCATTGCTGATAGAGACCTTTCTGGTATGCTCTTAATAGCTCTAATCTCACTAACTACAATTTTACCTATAGCATCTGAAATATTAACTTCGCATTCTTTTGGTGTTACATTAAAGCTTGTAGAGTCTATAATTTTTCTTGCATCTTCAAGTGTAATCAATGTCATAAGATGTTATATATTTTTTAAGTTAATATATGATATGGTATGCATATTTCACGTAGTAGGTAAGAAGGATACTGGAAAGACTTCAGTGATAGAAAAAGCGATTAAAATAATTAAAAATAAGGTTAATTATAAAATAGCTGTGTTTAAACATTCTCATCATTTACTTGATTTAGCTGGGAAGGATACTGATAGATTCCGGGAAGCTGGAAGTGATTACATTGTGTTTCAAGAGGGAGAAAGGCAGTCAGTGCTATTTATGCCCAATGTTCTTTCATCTTCTCTGATAGATCTTTTACCAGTAGACATAATATTTATAGAGGGCTTCACGAATTTAGAGCTTGGTAAAAAGTATTTTATACAAAGCCCAGACGAGGTTGATGAGGTAGTAAATAGAATTTTGAGTGATTTAGAAGAATGTGTCAGAGTTAAAGGTTTTCTTCACTTGGATGAAAATAAAGTGGAGGTAAATTCTGAGAAACCTTTATTATTATTACTTTATAACTTATTAAAAGCGTTAGGAATTAGGAATGTCACTCTGGATTAAGGGCTCGGAGATAATATCTCTTAATCCTAACGCCTACGTGATAGATGTCATTTATTTTATGAAGAGAAATAATATTAGGAGATTAGTAATATCAGACTCATCTAAAATTATTGGTGTTTTTACTATTGATATTGCATTGAAACAAATATTGGAAAATAAGATGGAAGCTAAAATGAATGAAATAAAGTTAAAAAAACCAGTTTCAGTCAAATCAAACGATATAAAGAATATAGTAACAGCAATGTTAACGGAAAACAGCGATTTTGTTATATATACAAACAAATATATAATAACAGAAAGAGATATTATTAGTAATTTCAATTGGGAAAAAATTAAGGAGAAAAATTGGGAAATAGCTAGGAAGGCTATAGTAGTTGAGCCTTTTACTAAGATTTCGACATGTGCAGAAAAGATGCTTGGTAATTCTATACGACATCTACCAGTAGTTTTAGATTTGCCTTTAGGAATAGTTAGCGCTAGAGATATAGTGTATTCCTTTGAAAGTATGATGTCATTGAATTCGAATGTAGAAAAGATCATGAACGTTAATTTAGTTGTGGGAGATGCTGAAGATTATGTAAGAGATAGTGTAGAAATGATGTTGAAAAGAAAAGTGGGAAGCTTGATAGTTAAAAGTAAAGATAATAAAAAAGAAACTTTAATTTTCACTAACAGAGATTTAATAAGGCTAATTGATAGATATATTCGATGATCTTCATCTGCCCTATTGATGGTAGTAAAATAGATGATAATCTAATTTGCGAGAAAGGACATAAGTTTAATTTAATTGATAACGGGATCTATGATTTTTTACCTAGTAATGTCAAGATAAAAACTGATCAAATGCTAGAAAGGATAATCCCGATTTATGAGAATCTATGGGCTCCATTGGGTATGTTCATAACTGGACGTACATCATACTCTAATTTTCTCAGAAATATAGCTGAGTTCATTAGCGGAGGCGTCGTAGTAGACGTAGGAACTGGCACCGGAAAAATATTTGATCTCTTGAAATGTGATAGGTGCATAGGGATAGATATTTCATTAAATTTCTTAAAATACATGAAGAAAAAGAGAAAAGATGTCATTGCCGTTAGAGGAGATGCAAGTAACTTACCGATAAAATCCAATATAGCCGATGGTGTTTCTTCAACCTTGGTTTTACATATGTTGCCTAATCCTCATCTGGCTATTAAAGAAATTTCAAGAATTCTCAAGCCCAAGGGTAAATGCGGTATAGCTGTTTTAGCTAATGTCGACTCATTAATGGCCAAAATTCTTTCTAAGATGTGGAAAGTCAATCTAAGACATTATGATTATTATATTAATTTATTGTTGTCAAATTCCTTACAAGTGGTTCAAAGAAAAGAGTTTGGACCTTGGGTTATAATTAAGTGTATTAAGGCTTCATGAGAAGCGTAGCTGATAAGGCTAAGAAACTTAGCCCATTTATTAGCTCTAATACTTTACTTAAAATTCCTATTACAGCTGGAGTATAAACCAAAACTAAGACCCCTGACAGTATGAACAAGAAGAACATTCCTAACAATGCAGTAAAGTACAGCTCTCCATCTCCTGCCAACAATCTGAATAATTTCTCGCTCCCTGTAACTCCATAAATTATTCTCTCTATTCCGAATACTATGCCTATCATGTAGAAGATTATTGGACTAATTCCGAAAAACAACGCAGACTGCAATTGTTCACTATTTATTCCAGTTTTGAATATTAGATACCCTGAGGTTACTAATAATGATATTCCCAAGAGAGTACTAATTAGTCTTTTCTTTAAGTTCTTATTAACGTGGGCCATCCTACTACACCTACAAATTTTTCTCCAAGTTGAAT
>NZ_QIMI01000051.1:0-11596 GCF_007050195.1 Sulfolobus sp. B1
AATGAGCTAGCAAGATCTGATAAGGGTCTTCAACTAAACGCTGAGGGTGAGACTGTAAAGCTTGATAGCTTAACAAATTTAGAGAACTCGCTTGACGAGAATGAGTTAAGAAAGCTTCGAAGAGTTCTAATGAGTAGGATATTTTCCGATAAGAACTTAATTATAAAACCTATCGAAAAGAACATAGTAAAAGGTTTTTTAGTACCTTACTCGAAGTGGTTAGAATTATTTCCTAAGGGATCAGATGTTGGATATGTTGAGGACTTTATACTAACGATTAATGACAATAAGATAAGTGTTTTTATCTCTGATGAAATAGATAAAGTGGTATTTGAAGGAGTCGATACTAGTAAAATAAAAGATAAAATACGTAAGTTAATTCCGCTCTACGAAAGTGAAGCATACGCATTGCAATGGAGTTTCTTTGAAAGTCTAGTGAATACTAACGTTGGAGGATTAATAGTTGAATTTAAGTCCAGAGAGATTAGAGATAAGGCATTAGAATTTGTAAATAATAGTATCACTGATATAAATAAGCAAATGGAAGCTATAGAGAATTTTATAGAGTTAAATAACATTAAAATATTAGACAAGGAGCGGGTAGGGAGATATTCAAGATTATTGAAAGTTCAAGTAAGTGATAATGTTATTATTTCGGTTATTTTAGTCAAAGCTACAGACTCTAATGAGATAGACGAAATAATAGAAGAAATTAGGGAGTCTAATGAAATCATTCACGGTTGTATTATTATTGATCTTGATACGGATCATACTAAACTCATGGAATTTTTAAATTCTTTAGCAATACCATTCGTTAAAATAGATTTGTCAACTCCTAAAAAAAGACAGTTATTATATTTGCTGTATTCAAAAATCTACGGTAATAGTAGAGTAAGGTTTGAGGCAATTGACTTAAGGTTAGGCGATGTCAAGAACTCTATAAATGTTATTATTTCTAAAATTTTAGGTAATATTAAAGTAAGAAAGTTACCAATTCCTAAAAATAAAAGGTTAATTCAATCAATTAATTGGCTGATATTTTATCCTAATAAGGAAGTGAGTAATGTAGAAGTGATTTTTGAGAAGGTAAATGAAATAGTTAATGAGAAGTTTAGAATTTACGGCAGTAAACAATTTCATTTGGAGGACATAGAGACTGCTGAAACATTCAAAGAAGATATAATCAACTACTTTGTATCTAACGACGTTCTAAAGACCATGGCTAACTACGTTGATTTTAGCAATTATCTAGGCGACTATGTAAATAACTTTTCTAAACTATTAGCCGGCTTTATGAGGCAAAAATTTAAAGATAATGCAGAAGATATGCTAGTTAACTATATTTTGTTTTTTGCAGATATTATAGATAAGAGGAAAGATATTAGTAAAGCGAATCCGCTAATTTTCTCTTATCAAATATTTAGCCCAGATACTAAAATAGGTCAGAATCCAACCTTAGACTTTCTAACTTATTTATCTATTGTTTCTGGAGAAGTTGCTAGGAATTTAGATTATTCTAAAGTATACGAGAAGCTGGTTGATCACGTTAAAAAAATAAGCGAAAAACTCAATAACCCATACTTAACCTATGGCTATTTCATTACAGCCAAGAGAAGAGGTGCAGGTATTAGAAGCTTAACTGAAATGAAAGAAGTTTTAGAAAGTTATAAGAGGGGATGCATTACTTATAAAGACGTTAGATTATGCTATTGCTATCTTTCATTATCTAAGGTTTATTTGGATTTGTTAAATCAAACTGAGGCTGCTGTAAATGAGGCAGAAAGAATAGTGAATGATATTGAAAATAAATTGGAAATAGTAATTAAAGCTACTAAATACATTAAGATAAATGAGGAAATAGACGAAGTTAAACAGATTAGAAATTTGATTGATTCAATAAAAACAAATTTTGAAAGATATATGGTCGAATTATCTAAAAAAGTTCAGCAAATAAATGAGAGCAAAGAGACTGAGCTATTTAAGAAACATCTAGATTACTTGATCAGTGCAATTAACTTAGAAGGAGATCTTAATCTATATTTACTATTGTTTAAGCTTATGAGTGAAACGTTAAAAGGCGTTAGAGTATCGATAGATGAGTTGAACGGAACCGTCGTGGAGAGAATAACTTCGTTAGCTAAGATAGGGGATGAGCTAAGAGATCTGGAAGTTTTGATAGGCGAATTGGAGAAGATTAGTCCCGAGTTACCGAGATTAAGGGATAGTATTGAAAAGAAGAGAGAGAAAATATCTCAACTCATTAGCGAAATACACGAGGTGATAAAGAGTCATGAAATTGCGTGAATTGATTAATGAGTTAACCGACTTAGAGCAGGAGTTGGACTTTGATAAATTAAAAGAAGAGGATTATCAATTAAGTAAGCTCATAGAACAGTTAGAAAAAAGTAAGGAATCTATTGAAAATTCCTTAAAGTTAGTTAAGGTTTTGGAAGATAAAAGCAAGGACATCGTTTCTAACGATTTCATTAAGGGTCTTAATGAGGTGAAAACATTGATTAGCGAAATATCTAATACCAACGATCCAACGAGAATAATAATATTAGCCTCTGATATTAAGAACAGATTAGAAATCTTAGAACGTGAAATAAACAATGAGCTGAACAGGCTAATAAGTGAGAAAATTAAAAATATTAACGAGATAAATAATAAATTGGGTATATTTGCTAGAGTATTAGTACAATTTTTAAGACTTCCTGTTGAAGTAAAGACGTTTCCGGTACCATCAGATAGGTCGATATCGAAATTAAGTGAGATTGAGAGACAAGCAATTAGATACTTAGAAGATATACGGAAACTTACTATTGAGCGAATAAACGAAAATAATGAGAATATTAGTTTAAGTCCATCAGAGCTCGATTTACTGTTAGAGCTACTAGAGAAAGGAGAAGTTAAAATAAATAGAAATAATCTAGAAAGTATATATAAAGTAATAAAGATATTAACGGAGAGGGGTATTACAATTCAGGTGAGATTTTGAATATAAATGATATTTTGGCTAAGATAAATGAAATGGCTAATAGAGATATAGAACAACTAAGTAAATTAAAGACTTTCGTTAATTTAATATATGATGACATAGTAAATGGTAGTACTGATATAAATATCAAATTTTTAGAAGCTAAAGATAACACGAACCACGTTGCTTGTAGTATTGACGGTAGTAAGTACGAAATTGAATTATCGGATATAACTTTAATTATCGCGAGGGCAGTGAGAATTATCGGACACTTAAAGGATAATAAAGGAATTCCATCAAGTATATTAGAAGATTTTAGAATAATAGAAAATTATTATGATAAAAATATCATTTCTAACAAGTCTATCTTATTTATGTTAAGTCTAGAAACTAGATTACTTGAGACATGTGAAGAGTGTGATGTTATTTTTCTTGATGGTCCTATTGTTGATCCACCTACTTACTATGAAGAGGATATAGATTTAGAGGGGATTATGAGCTTGGGTAAGCTGGCAATGTATAGATCTCTCCTCATAAAAAATCTATTGGATAACCGAAAGAAAATCTTTGGAATAGTTAAGAATTTCTCTCATAGAATTATGACGAAAAAGTTTATCAGTAATGGATTCAGTGTTTTGAGTAAAGCTAGAGAAAGTTACTTGGTAGGAAATATTATATATAGATTTAGATTGGAAAATAATGAATTTAGTAAGCCAGTCTTTCTAGGATGGATCAATTGGGATTTATTGATGGATCATAATAATACATTAGATGACTTAAAGGGAATTTCTAAAGCTTATGAAAATTATAAGAGAAATCTTGGAGACTTTTCAATATACTCGGCTTATTATCAGTATGATGCCAATTCCCCACTAGCAAGATTAGATGTGGTTTATAGATTAGAGCCTAAAATAGAGGATATAAAATATGTAAATACTTGGGCGATAGCGAGAACTGAAGAAATAACGTTACTAAATAAGTTAGCTGATGATTTTTCAGAAATTAAATTCAGTGAAGCTAGAAACTATGCCACATTATTTAAACTAATGAGAGATAATTATTTAGATGCCAAAGACAAGTTAATCGAATTAATGATGAAAAGTAAGATTTAAGGAATGATGAAGAATCCTAGTCCAGCTGAAGGGTTAAGATTGTTTAGTGTCAGCCTGTATCTTTTTAGATAATGTTGATAATGCCACTGATGTTCCTAATGTTGGATAAATTTCGTTACCTGCAGGTACTACAATTATCAGCCCACCCCTTTGAGAAATATCAGATAAGGTTTCAAGGAACCTTAATTGAAGAGCTGTAGGATTATCTCTATAGTATGTTGAAGCATCAGCCAATATACTAGCAGCTTGTCTTTCACCTTCACTTAATATAACTTTAGCTCTTCTCAGTCTCTCTGCTTCAGCTTGTTTAGCCATAGCTGTAAGAAGGTCTTGTGAGAGCCTTATATCCCTTATTGTTACTGCAGTTACTTTAATTCCCCAACCTTCAGTACTGATGTCTAATATTTCTTGAAGTTTTCTATTGATTTCTTCCCTCTTACTTAGCAGTTCGTCTAATTCCATCTGTCCTACTATATCCCTCAGTGAAGTTTGAGCTAGATTAAGCACAGCAACGTTATAATTATAAACACTTATTACAGCTTTTTGTGGATCTATTACTTTGTAATATACCACTGCGTCTACACTAACTGTAACATTATCCTTAGTCAATATAGTTTGTGGAGGTACTTCAACAGTATTAACTCTTAGGTCTACTACTAATGGTCTATCAACAAATGGTATTAGAAATATAATACCTGGCCCCTTTATCCTAAGAAATCTTCCTAATCTTAGTACTACTGCTCTTTCCCACTCCCTCACTACTCTGAAGGACATCGCTACAAATATTATTATTATTATGAACAAAAACACCAAACCTACAATTAAACCTATATCAATTGCCACTTTTTTACTCCCCAATATATAAACTATAATTTGAACCTTATTAATATTGCTGAAATTACCATACCAATTACGAAAGCTAAAATGTAGATTATGATATACATGTTAAATCCTATCTGATTATTTGTTTGTTTTGTAGTTGTTGTGGGGCTTTGTTTCGAAAGTACGGATTTAATTCCATTTTTAAATGAATTTTGAAATGATTTTAAAAAGTTTAATAATTGCTGATAATAAGTTTGTATCTTTGTGGTCAAGGAATTAAGTATTGGTGAGGAGTAATAATAGGCTGAAGACAGAGTATAGTTACCGGGAAAATAAACTTCGTAAAAAGAGTAATTTTCGTATGAAAATTCAGCAATACCGGAGGAATTAGTGATGGATTTAGCAGCGACTGAGGGAGGAAAACCTGTTTCAAGATATACCTCTTGATCTGGTATAGGTTCTCCATTAATGCTGATGTTAACGTATATTTTGTTCTCGGTTTGGTTAACTTTAATCTGGGGAGGAATAGGCCATAATATATTAGGAGTGTTTATACCCGGAGACTCAAAAGCGAGTGGTGAAAAGATGTTGCGTAAATATGTATTTACTTTTGTTCCATAAGCTGATTCGGCAGTATCAAATCCAATCGAGTATGCATTAGGGACTATTGTTAATGATTTGCCATTAAAATAGTATAGCTGGGTTGTAGCTGTTACATTCATGTATACCATACTACCTCCCCCCGGTCCACCCCATACTAGTTCCAAGTCATTTGGTAGCCCTAGAATGGAAAAACCTCCTATCTGAAATAGTCCGATTATAGGCAAGGTAAAATATATTCCTTTGTGGTTGTTTATATCATAACCGAATTGTAACGTAGAGTTAACTATGTCCATAAATAAGGAAATATGTAAAGGAAGACTTTCTTTAAAAGTAGGTCCTTGATAGTAGATTATTCCTAGACCTTGATACACTTCAGAATCGTTTAATGTTGTATTATAAAACGGGCCGCTTAAATTCCATACATTTACTATAAGTGTTAAGTAAAATGTATTGGAAGAAATTTGATGAAATAATATCACGTTTTGAGCCCAATATTTGCCTAATATCATTGCATTTAATTGTAGGGACGCGTTACCATTGGTCAAAAGCTGTCCTTGTAAATACGAATCTCCTATTTTCAAGCTAGTAATATTTATCTCCCCTTGAACAAAATTAGTATAAATTATCGTATTTATTGGAAAGCTGGATATGCCAGTAGGAAAGGAAAATATTAAGGCTTGTGATTGTACCGTTAAGGGAAGTAATAGCGAAAGCAATAGAATTATTATGAGAATAATCTTGTACATCAGAAATATATATTAATTATACTAATAAAAATTTGTGGCACACCCAGTAGCTATTACAATAATAATCATTGTTATTTTGATAGCTGTGCTTGTGATTACGGGTTATATTTCTGATCCAATAATTGACATTCCTTCGCTAGCCATCTTAGGATTTCTTACATATAGGGTAATTAATGTTGTAATTAAAACTAGAGGGAGAAATTTGTATTCTTATGAGGGAAAGATAGGCAAAGCATTAGAGGATATGAAGGTGGGAAAAGAGGGTTACGTTTTAGTAGAAGGAGAATATTGGCAGGCAATTGCACTGGAAGATATTAAAAAAGGTGAGGACATAGTTGTTGTTAAAAGGGAAGGATTAAAACTAATAGTGAAGAAGAGGGCGAGTAGAGTTGAGACAGATAGAGTATAGAGAATTAATAAATATGTTAAGACAAAGAGGTTGGGAAGTAAAGGAAAATCAAAACGAGATCTTAGCTATTTATTACCCACCCCCTATAGAAGAGGCTGGAGGTGAAAATTATGGTGAGGCATCTCAAAGATACTATTTGTTGAAGTTCATTAAAAATGGTGACTTAGCTTATCTTGATTCCGCCTTGCTCATAGAGGAAGATAAAGTTATAAGAGCTATGAGTAAAGATGAAGTTGAGCTTTGGTTAGAAAGTTTGATAGGTGGATAATTTATGTATATTTTTGTATACGGTAGCCTTAGGTATGGTTTTGAGTTACATCATATCATTTCCAAGTCTAGGTTTGTTGGTTTAGGATACATAGAAGGATACGATATGTATGATTTAGGTAGTTATCCAGGTATTATAAAAGGAGATGGTGTTGTATGGGGCGAAGTGTATGAGATAAATGATGAGTTAATTAAATTTCTTGATGAGGTAGAAGACTACAAGGGTTCTCCTGATGACTTATATACTAGGCAGAGAACTAGGGTTTTCTTCGATCAAAAGAGGAAATATTATATTGATAATGTATTTTTCTATAAGTATAATAGGGAAATAGTAGATAGGAAAGAGATAGAGTCTGGTGACTATTCTGCTTGGATAGGTATGCCTATAATAGTAAACTATTTTGCATACGCAGAGAACACAAATTTAAATGTTCTTCATTCAAGAGGGGTTGACTTAATTTTAAGTGAAATTCCTGCATACTCCCTAGGGTATAGGATGATATTCAATATCCCTTGTAAGTACGGTTATTGCGCAAATTTAGTTGAAGAGCCTAATGGAAAGATTTGTGGCTATTTGCAGAAGGTCTTCCTTCACACTCTAAATTCTTTAGATAGAGCTGAGCAACATTTGATAAAGTATATGAGAGAAGTTGTAAAGGTTTATGATAAAGAGGGGAAAGAGTATTTTGCTTATGCGTATATTTCAAGTCATAAGGAAGATGAAAGAGATCCAAGTAATGAATACGTAGAAATTATAAGAGAAGGTTTAAAGAGAGGTTGGGGTAATAGTTGTATTAGTACGGGTTTAGATAAGTACATATGATGAGCCTGGCATAACCTATTTGATGACGATCGAACTCGGTTCTGATTTTACTGTTTAAAAATTCTTATTAGCTATATTAACAATTAAATTAATTAGTGGGATGTTGAATCTTGATGAAGTATATAAACAATATAAGAACGGAAATTTAAATTACGCTCTTAAACTCGTAAATGAGATAATAGCTCAAAATCCTGAACTGAGAGAAGCTTATTCTATTAAAGGAAGAATTCTGATGGAGATGGGCAAATTAGATGAGGCTCTAGATAGTTTCATGAAAGCTAACGATAGTTTGGGAATAGCCAAAGTTCTAATAGCTAGAGGTCTTTATGCTGATGCACTACAATACCTTGAGAAAGGGGATTCTGACGAATTCAAAAAATTACGGGCATTAATATATTTAAGGCTTGAAGATTTCGATAAGGCATTCAATGAAGTGAAAGAAATAACGGGAAATGATGATCCCTTAATATATAAAATAAAAGGTATTTCTGAGTTTAAGTTAGGTAGATTCCTGGATGCTATAAGGGATCTTAGTAGAGCAATAGAGTATTATCCCATGGATGCCGAATTATATTTGTTTAGGGCTCTATCCCTCAAGGAATTGGGGGATTACAAGGAAGCGGAGAATGATTTACAAGTTGCTATTAATTTAAACCCGTATTATGCTGAAGTCTACTTTAATTTAGGTGAACTAAAAGAAAGAACCGGATCTTTACAAGATGCAGTTACGTTGTATTCTAAGGCTATTGCTTTGAACCCTAACTACAGAGGAGCATACGTGAGAAGAGCTAAAAGTTATATGAAATTAGGTATGGAAGAAGAAGCTATGAGCGATATTGAAAGGGTTAGAGAGCTTGACGGGTCTTAAGTTTAAATAAGATATACAAATATATATTAAACATGGAGTGCTCAACTAAGCAGTTCAGAGAGATAAGGGGTTTCACCTTTTTAGTTCCTAATTGTGACAAGAACTTTCTGCAAGAAAAATTTAGTTTATTTCGAAAATTAGCAAATGAGGAAAATAAGACATATATTATAAGGATAGCTGATTCAAATTACTTTAGGTTTGAAGTACTTATGCTACCTAATTCTTTGACCTTACTTACTATATCAACCGTAAGAGGAACCAATAATATAAATTTAAGAGACTTTGAGATGCTAGATGAATTGCAAACATTATCCTGCTGTGCTTGCGTAAAAGATGAACTAATTAATGTAACCTCAAACTTCTTGGGAACAGCACAATTAAGTGAAGCGGAGGTAGTAGACTTAATCAGTTCAGAGGAAGAATTTAAAGTAGATTTAGACTGCAGTAAGGTAACATGGAATGAGATAAAGATACCCGAACAAGTGGAAGGTAAATGGGTGACATCAGAGCTCGCTTATACTAACAGATTATATCTGAAAGCTTTAGTAGGTCAAGGGAAGTTTTTGACTATATCTACCGAAAGACCTCAAAACTCGATAAAATTTATTACAATTGATAGACTAAGAGCTTTATGTTGTTTCATTGCTCAATTAAAAAAGAAAATTGATGGATGTCAAAGTTTAAGAGAAGTATTAAACGGATACTTACAGGTGGAGGTTCCAAGAAAAAGGAAAAGAACATGAGTGAAGACGTAACTCCTATATATGCTTTAGGAAATTTTGTAATGGATAAATCAGGCACTGTTACTCAGTATACTTTTTTCTATTATTATGATAAAAACACATATTATGCTAGCTTAAGTAAAGAAATACTTAAGGAAGAGTTAAACGAGATTAGACGTAATATGCAGAGATTTTTGGACGAAGAACAAATCCTTATAAACGGTGTCAGAAGTTTAGCTAAGGTAATCAATATTGACCTTTTTCTTCTTGATATCGAACATCCGGTACTAGAATTTATAATTGTATTCAGAGGGAGGTTGAGAAAGGGAGTTAACGTTTATGAGAATTCTTATGAGGAAGAGGTCGCGGAATACCCTTATCAGGCTATTTGGAAATTACCAGGTAAAGTAATTCACGTAAATATGAATGGGAAAATTAGTATATTTAAAAATTTTTTAAAGATTAAGGTAGATAAGGGAACTAAAGTTGGAGGAGTAGAGATTATAAAGTTCCTTCTAAGATAACTTTTTATTTTTAATGTAGGGGATTTGAATTTTGTGAGAAAAAAGGAAGGTCTTATATATATAATCATTATAATATTACTGTCTACGATATCTGCAAGATCAGTAAATAACATGATCTCAACGACTATACCTCTATTATCTAAATATGAGTTAAGTATGAACGATGAAACTGTAGGGTTATTGTCTGCGTCATTCTCACTTGCTACATTAATAGCGACCAGCTTGATCAATGTTTTCTTACAGTCCTCTAAGAGGAGAATAGCTTTCATCCTATCATCTATATTAGTGATACCAATTCTAGTCTTGTTTTATATTTCAAATGCTGTTACGATATGGTTAGTGGTTCCTATTACCGGTATTTTATACGGGTTCATAATGCCAAACTTAGTTACGTTTGCTTCAATTTCAGGTTATGATAAGAAAAGTTCAGAGAGATTACTCAATATATACTCTACAAGTTTAAGTCTTAGTTTAATAATAGGTCCTATTTTAGAAACCTTGTTATTAAAAAGTTATACGTATAGAGATATATTTCTATTGTTCTTACCGTTATCTCTACCTTTGGCTTTCCTTTCAAGAACTGTGAAGTTCCCTGAGGTAAAAAATGAGGTGAAAGGATTCAATACTTTGAAGAATAAGAGTTTAATAGCAAGCATATTAGCAATAACTTCATATAACATACCCTTCGCCGTTATAACTACTTTTATAGCTATATATGCTAAGGAGCTGTTTAATCTATCTAGCTTTGAAGCTTACTCAGTGTTTATACCCTTTTTCACGTTGTCATTCATAACTAGGTTTTTGATGTCGATAAAACCATTCAGAGACCTAAGGAGACCATTACTCATTTCAATAATGGTGACTATTATTGGCATAATAGTGGTCTCGTTAGCTCCTAACTATACCATACTTCTAGTAGGAATGTTTATTTTGGGAATACCTCATGGTTCAATATTCCCCATATCCACAGTAATGATTAGTAGAGGAACAAATATTGCTGAAAGGAATTCAGCCAATTCTTTCTTCTTAGCATATAATAATGTACTTTTCACTATCTCACCTGCAATTTATGGATACTTGTTATATATCCTAGAATCAAATTACCGATTAGCCTTTATGACTTTACTATTACCAGTTATCGTATCTACCATATTACTTATTAAAGTAGCATGGAAGGATAAGGTAATGTTAGGATAACATTTTATAAATATCATCTATTTTAACGGCTAACTGATAATCTAAGTCCGTTAATCCTCCTTTTTCATGCGTTGAAAGTTCTATAAACACTTTATTATAGTATATACAAACATCTGGATGATGGTTAAGACCATCAGCTATGGGCTGTATTTCTTTCATAAAATCGATAGATTGCTTAAAGTTCTTAAATCTGAATTCTTTCTTAATTTTCTTTCTATCTTCAGTTAAATTCCAACCTGCTGATATAAGTTGACTAATTTCTCCTTCCGAGATTTCTCTCATGAATATGCTTTAACTGTTTCACGATTAAAAACCTTTATGATCCTAAAAAATCATTTAACCTCTGAAAGAAATCTTTTAACCAAGGTAATGACCAAAGGTATGAGTGCTATAGCGAAAGCTATTGCCAAACCCCATGACAATGCATAAATTATAGTAGTAACATTTCCAAATGGTTCCACGATAATTGCTATTGCTATCAGAAGTACAATTATGTAAAGAATAAGTCTCCCGTAATTAGCTATAT
>NZ_QIMI01000052.1:0-11246 GCF_007050195.1 Sulfolobus sp. B1
ATCCCTGCCCTTCCAAAGCTGATTTCAAAACAGATTTACTTCCTCCATTAACTCCCACTTTTATGCTGTGCCTCACTAGGTAACACTCTAACAACGATTGTACGGACGCCCTGGTATTGCGGGAGTAATGATCGGCTCCCGCTCCTCATGGTATTGAAGTCAGTCAGAATGGAGTGTCATAGGAAGAGGTGGGAAAAAGGAGTTTAAAACATTTCCCCGCCTTAAAAGGCTAGATTTTCTTTTTCATTTATAACTTCTATTTCTATATTTAAAGAATTATATAATTTATATTAAATATTTGGAAAACATAGCGTATAATAGTTATTGAGGCATGGATTAAGAGGCTAAGAAATTATAAGAGCATATTTCTTAGTTACTGGATATATTGCGGTATATTTTCCGTAAGTTATAGCCTTCACTTCTTTATCTTTTTCCTTTTTTGGTTTTCAATCTTCTTGGACGTATTTTCATTCTTGTTATTAACTGAGATCCCCTTATGTTTTTGATTGCAATGAGTGTTACGAATGCTTTAGAGTTTTTCCATGAATTTTTAACGCTTAACGAATCTTCATCATTCATGGACTTGTTCAGTCATAAGGATAAGATGAGAAGTAAGTTAAGGACATCTCTTATCTGAAATCATCACGTTAGTTAGGGATAAAGTAAGAATTGTAGAGATCTATTGAGAAAATCTAGTGCTCTAAGCAGTTTAGAGATTTAGCCTTGAATCTACTAATAGTATGAGCGTAAAGACTATAACAATGGTTTGAGTGTTCCAAGGAGTAGTGGATTCACCAAGGGAATGGAAAAACTTACAAATTAGACTTGCAATCCAAACCAACAAAAGTAGTTTAATTTTAATAGTGAAAGGAAGAAAGAGTTTAAAATGCCCTAAATTAAAATTAATAAACGGCTCCCATGGCTCGGGTAGCTCAGCCTGGGAGAGCGCCGGGCTGTGGACCCGGAGGTCCCGGGTTCAATTCCCGGCCCGAGCCCTTTCATTTTATTCAAATAGTTAATCAAATCTTTGCTTTTGCCATTCTTGTGTTTTCTCAATCTTTATTATATTTAAGGATTTAAACCTCAATAGCATCATATTTATAGAGGCTTAGAGTTTGATTTTTGATATATTTAAGAGGGATAAGGACAGTGAAGTGAAAGACCCGTTTTATACTGATGAATTTGGAGAATGGATAATAATATCTCATAACAAATTATTATTATTTGTATATAATTTGCTTGTAAAGTCAATAAAAAAGATTGGACTAAAAAATTTTAAATTGTACATAATTCAATATTCTGAGGATGAAAAGATAAAGAATCTCATAAACGTGAAAGGAATGATAGTTACAAATGGTAACTTTAAGGAATTGGAATTAGCTAATGCTATTAAGAATAACGTTGATAATCATGGGTTTATAGGTGAGATTAAGATTTTTAAGTTTAGACTTTGTGGCTCTCTCTTCATATTCTTCTATATAGATTTAATTGTAAAGAACATAACAGAAGCTAAAGGTCATGTTAAAGTGCTTTTTCCTCCCTATGGAGTTAACTTATATAGTGTCCCTTACACGTTCCAGTCTCTTCTAAAGGATGTTATAGAGAAAAATTTAGGGTTAAACTGTAATTTAAGAGATATTGAAGTGGGGGATGGAACTAGGCTAAAGCTTCTTGCTGAATGTAAGGTTAATCAAGGTTTAGAATCTGTTGAACCTTTAAAGAAGGCATTAGAATATTTTAGTCTATCTGAACCTAAAATATCGACAAACAGGGTTAGCGCAAAACAGATTGAATTACAAATTTTTGTGAATCAGCTTAAGACTAAGGCTCTTATCCCTCTTATTTGGGACCATTTTATTATCGACTCGTTGCGCTGTTGAAAAAGTTATTATCCAAATTTTCCTAAGTTTAACTCGGGGATTTAATCTGATTAAGATAGGAGATCTTAATGTCCCCACAATAGATGATATAGATTTACACTCGAAAAAAATTTTACTAAGGATAGATATTAATTCTCCGGTAGGGGAGAATGGTGAGATTTTAGACGACTCTAGAATAAGAGCCCATGTAGTTACAATTAAAGAGTTAATGGATAAGTCAAATAGTATAGTTTTAATTTCTCATCAAGGAAGACCGGGTGATAAAGATTTCATTAGTTTAGAACAGCACGCTAAATTACTTTCGAAACACTTAGGGGAAGAAGTAGCTTTTGTGGAAGATGTAATTGGTCCACATGCTAGAGAGGAGATAAAGAAACTGGATAAAGGTAAAGTTCTACTGCTAGATAACGTTAGACTCATGTCAGAGGAATTAATTGAAGCCCCTCCGCAACAGCACATCAGAAGTTTTATCGTTAAAAGGTTAGCTCCATTGTTTGATGCTTATGTTAATGACGCTTTTGCTACAGCTCACAGAAGTCAGCCTAGTATCGTAGGCTTTCCTTTAGCTTTACCATCAGCAGCTGGAAGAGTGATGGAGAAGGAAGTATCTGCGTTAGCTAAGATTTTTAATCCAGAGGATTCTCCAAAAGTTTTTGTATTAGGTGGAGGTAAGGTTCATGATACTATCAGGATAATTGAAAATTTGGTTAAGAAGAGAATAGCTGATAGGATATTGACTGGTGGATTAGTTGCTGAACTTTTCGCCATAGCCAAGGGTATGAGTATAGGTCAAAAGAATGCTGAGGTTTTAGAAAAATTAGGAATATTAAGTTTAGTTCCAAGAGCAAGGAAAATATTACTAAGCGGAGCTCCGATAGAGATACCGGTTGATTATAAGGTAGAAAACAATGGTAACGTGATGGAAGAACCTGCGAATAAGGTTACTGGAGTTATTAAGGATATAGGATCTACCACGAGTGAAGTATATTCCTCGTTTATAAAAGACGCTAAAGTAGTAGTATTAAGAGGTCCAATGGGAGTAATTGAAGATGAAAGATTTAAGGGAGGAAGTAAATCTGTTTTGAAATCAGCTTTGGAAGGGCAGGGATACGTTATTATAGGGGGTGGACATATGATTAGCGTTATAGATAAAGACGTTAATATTGATTCCGGCAAGGTGCATATTTCCACTGGAGGAGGAGCTTTACTTTTATTCTTGTCTGGAGAAAAGTTACCCGCATTAGAGGCTTTATCTATGTCCGTGGGGATGAGACATGATAAAAGTGGGAGTTAATGGTTATGGTACTATTGGTAAGAGGGTAGCCGATGCTATAATCAGACAGCCAGATATGAAGCTAATAGGCGTGGCAAAGACTAACCCAAATTATGAAGCCTTAATAGCTTACCGTAGAGGTATACAGATTTATGTGCCAGAGCAAAGTTTAGGTAAGTTTAAAGAAGTTGGTATAACTCCAGCTGGCACTATATCTGAACTAATTAAGGAGGCTGACGTTATCGTTGATGCCACTCCTAATGGTGTTGGGGCTCAATATAAGCAAGAGTACCAGAAATTTGAGAGAAATGCAATATTTCAAGGCGGAGAGAAGGCTGATGTAGCTGATATTTCCTTTTCTGCTTTATGTAATTATGATGAGGCTGTAAGTAAGAAATATGTTAGGGTAGTCTCATGTAATACTACTGCTCTTCTTAGAGTTATATGTACTATCAGTAATAAATTATCTAAAGTAGATAGGGTAAGGGCTACTATAGTTAGGAGAGCTGCTGATCCTAAGGAAGTTAAAAGAGGTCCAATCAACTCTTTAACCCCTGATCCAGCAAAGATTCCAAGTCATCACGCGAAAGATGTCAATACTGTAATTAAGAATTTGGATATTATAACTATGGCCGTTGTTGCTCCTACAACGCTTATGCATATGCACTTCCTGGATATAAAGGTTAAGGATAAGGTTAAAAGAGAAGATGTTTTAGAAACTTTTGCTAATACACCTAGGATAGTTCTAATCCCCTCTAAATACGAGATTAGCTCTACTGCTGAAATAGTGGAAATAGCGAGAGATATGAGGCTTGAGAGGAATGACATACCAGAGGTTATGGTGTTTGAGGATTCAGTTTACACTAAGGATGATGAGGTAATGTTAATGTATGCGGTGCATCAAGAATCTATTGTAGTTCCCGAGAATATAGATGCTATTAGGGCATCTCTTAATTTAGTAACTAAAGAGGAATCAATCAAAATGACAAATACTACGTTAGGGATAAGAGGAGGGTATATATTATGAGTGAGCCTTCATACTTCGTTAGTTTCTGGATGAGAAAGATTCTAGTTCCTATTGATGGCTCAGAGAATAGTTTAAGGGCATTGGATTTAGCTATAGATTTTGGGATGAGGTACGGCTCTAAAATAACTGTAGTTCACGTATGTCATGACTGCAACGATCTAGAGATAATGAAATCGGTTATTCAAAGGAGGATTAATAATAGAGTGGATTATGAGCTCAAATTTGTAAAGACTAACTTAAAAGAGACGAGTGTGTCTAATGAATTATTAAAAATAATAGGTGAGGAATCGTTTGATGCAGTAATAATGGGGGCTAGAGGTACTTCAGTAAACAGTGAAATAAACATAGGATCTACAGCGTTAGCATTATCAATTAATGCTCCAGTTACTGTAATTCTAGTTAGATGATTAATCTCAACACTTTGGAGGAATATTTTGATAGTTCCTCTATGTTATCAAATGTATACTTAACCTCAAGGAAGTTTTTCCTAAACTCTATTACTTTTCTTTTAACTTCATTAACATCTTTTCTATCAATTATCAAGCTCTTAAATAAGTCCGCAATCTCTTCCATTTCATTTTCCTTCATTCCATATCTGGTCATTTCTTGCACGCCTATTCTGAGTCCGCTCGGATCTGAAACAGCCTCTGGCTTATCGTAAGGTAGGAGATTCTTATTTACTATTATATTAGCGTCCTCTAACAATTTGGCTATTTTCTCTCCCCCTCCAAATCGTCTAACATCAACTGCTACTTGATGGCTTTTAGTGTATCCTAAATGTTCACCTATTACCTTAAAGCCTCTTTCTGCTAACGCTTCAGCCAACTTTTTAGAATTTTTAACTATTTGACTGGCATAATTCTTACCATATTCTCTCATTTCAACTGCAGTAACTCCAGTTGCTGGTAAACGATGTAAGTGATGATTACTGACAAACCAAGGAAATATTGTTTTAGAAATTTGTTTGAATGGTTCGTCATTAATTGCAAATATTGCTCCCCCTTGAGGACCTGGAAAGGTCTTATGTGTAGAAGCTGTCATGATATCTGCTCCTTCTTGTAAGGGATTATGCCACACTTCACCTACAATTAAGCCATAAACGTGGGCTGCATCATAAACTAATTTTGCATTGACAGCGTGAACATGTGGAGCTAACTCTTTAGCTGGATGAGGAAATAGATATAAGCTCCCTCCTAATACGACGAATTTTGGTTTTATTTCCTCTATCATTTTTATCGATTTATCTATATCTACATTTATATTTTCCATATCGAAAGGTAACTCTATATGCTGAATTCCCAAAGCTCCTAGCGTACCAAATTTCGTATGACTAACGTGAGCACCAGCTTGTACGGGGGCTATTAATGCTTTTTCCCCTGGCTCAGCTAAGACTCTGAATACTGCAGCATTTGCTATAGTTCCACTTACTGCTCTTAAGTCACAATGTTTTGACTTAGTTATTTCATTCATAAGTTCCATAGTAAGAGTTTCTATCTCGTCTATGTACTTAGTTCCTTGATAGTACCTTTTATATGGTTTTCCTTCAGCATATCTAGACATAAAATCGCTCATGTATACGCTTTCTGCTAATGGGCTCATCACGTTTTCTGATGCAATTAGGTTTAGTGCTTGTGTTCTTCTCCAAACGTTTTGTTCTTTTGTAAGTTCAAGGATTCTTTCTACCTCTTTAGGGAATGGCATAATAGTTATATGCTTAATAACGTTTATAAACTTTTAATGAGTAGTGGAAGCAAGTCCTATTCACGTAAATAGTTTCAACTATTATTAATGATAATTAAGTCTAATCGTTTGTCACTACGTGATAATTTCTCTCATTTGATTGCAAATCAAGGTCATATGTGGGAGGTTAGTCCATAAGCACCTTATTGTAAGTGAGTCATGGGACTCATTCAAATCTAATTGAAGTGTGCTCGCATGACCGGCAAATATGCGGTCTAACTTTGGGGCTTGAGCTCTTATCGGGAGGTAATTATTTGTAAAACTATTTAGTGTGTGGACAACAATTTGGTTGATATGAATTGAATTTTCTTTACTGTGGAAAAGTATTTTTAGGGTGAGGGCGAGAATGTGTTTGATTTCCTAGCACTCACCTAACTCAACGAGAAACACAATAGCAAAATAGCTGAAAATATTCTTCCGCAATAGACTCTTGCATAAAAAATTTTACAGTTGGACGAAATTGTTGTCCACACACACTATTTACGTAAAAAGAGTGTTAAAATGTTGTTGTAGTAATGGAAAAAGGATATAGATCATAAATTAAGATCATAATTTATTTCATATAGTAGTTTCTTAAGGAAAAAGAGGAAGCAGATAAAAATGTAGTTATTTCAAGACCATTCCTCTACCCAATTTCTTATGGGCTTTTCCTAACTCTTTATTTGCTAATGCGGTTAAGAGGTTTAGTTCACCAGCAAGAACTGTAGCAGCAATAATTTCGGCGAATTTCTTGGCATTATATCCAGGTGGATTTCCGCTTCCATAGACTCCCATAATACTTAATGCCTCTCTTTGGGTAGGTAATCTAGTTCCACCACCTACTGTTCCTACTTCTAATGACGGTAAGGTAATTGATATGTAGAGATCTTCTCCTCTTACTTCAGTCCATGTATAACCAGAACTACTCTCAACTATTTGAGCTAAGTCTTGACCAGTTGCAATAAACATTGCAGCAATTATGTTGGCAAAATGCGCGTTATATTGTGCTAACGATCCAGCTCTCGCAGTGCCCAACCAATTCTTCCTCAGATTTATCTCGTTTATTAAGTTAACATCAGAACGTAATATGTTATTTATAACATCTTTTTTCACTATAGCTTCAGCAACTACTGTTTTCCCACGACCAAATAGGCTGTTTACGTTAGTTTGCTTCTTATCACTACACATATTTCCGCTTACCGCTAAACATTTAGCTTTAGGGAAGTTATCTTCTATATATCTACAAATCTCCTCTGAGGCTAGAGTTGCCATGTTCATTCCCATGGCGTCCCCAGTCTCAAATGAAAACCTAAGCCAAACGTTATTACCTAAAACAAATGGTGTTATTGATTTCAGTTTTCCATGAGAAGTTACTTTGCTAGTTATTTCCTTCATATTGTCAAAGTTTTTTTCTACAAATTCAATAAATTCAGGAATATCTTCGATCGAATCAAATTTAAATAAGGGAGCTCTAGTCATCTCATCTTTTAATATTTTAGTTTTAACGCCTCCACTTAATGATACTGCCTTAGCACCTCTATTAACGCTAGCTATTAGTGCGCCTTCAGTAGTAGCTAAAGGTACGTAAAAGTCTCCCCTCGCGTAATCCCCATTAACCTTTATTGGACCTGCAATTCCTAAGGGTATTTGTATTGCTCCGATAACATTCTCTGCATTTCTATTCTTTACTTCAGTATAATCTATGATTGTAGAACCTATCGATGGTAGTTGAACTCCTAAGATTTTTTCTAATGCCATTCTTCTAGCAACCATTGATGCGTTAGCTTCCAAAAAATTATCAGCTTCATGAAAAGAAATTTCGCCCTTTACTATCTTATCTACTACCTCATCAATGTTCATTCCTCAACTACCCTAAACTTGATCCCATATTGTATTAGTCCATTATAGGAATCCTTATAGACTCTTCTTAACGTGGCTTCTACTCTAGCATTCTCCTTTAATTTATCGATTTCTGTATCAACTATGGGAGCAATAATTTCAGCCCCCTCATCCAGCCTAATTAGACCTATAATACTGGGTAAAGATTTCTCAAAACCTTCCCTACTTTGGTATGATACGGTAAAGGTTACTAGTTTACCTTTTCCACTTAGTTCAGTCTTTTCTACATCTGAATTTCCACATTTTGTACAATAAGGTGAGTATGGAAAATCTATATTTCCACATTTTCTGCACTTACTAGCTATCAATTTATACATGAATTTTTTGTTTCTCCAAACTTGTGGTGGTGCTATTTTCATTATTCTCACCTCGTTAATTCGATTCCATAACTAACTAATCCTAAATCATCTGATGATATTATAATGCTTCTTTCCGCATCAGTTATCTTCTTACCTTTAAAGGTACCAAGTAATTGCATATAAACTTCTGATAGTTGATATACGGCAGAAGCACCTCCCGGATACCCTCTAGCTTTAAGCCCACCAGATAGATTAACGTTAAGACTATCCAAGTTATATAATGACTTTCCAGGTTCAGTTATACCTAACTCTTCTAACATAATAGCGGCGATAACACTGTATGAATCATGTATTTCAAATAAAGTTCTATTAACATCTTTTATCTCAATTTTGCTCCTTAGTGTCTTAATGGATGGTAAGGAAGGAGAAAAGTCTAACCTAGATTGAGTTGATTCTATCTTGTTAATTTTGATAGATTCGGATGTCTTTTCACTTGATAATATTACTATTGAAGCGCCATCGGCTCTAGCTCCTATATCAAATAGCCTTATAGGATCTGATACAATTTGTGAGCTTAATATTGTGTTTAAGTCAACTGTAAATCTCAGATAAGCGAATGGATTTTCTACTGCGTTTTGGTGCATTTTTATAGCCCAATTTGCGAAATATTCCCTAGGTACGTTGTATTTACTCATATACTTCTTCATCATAATTGCTGCAATGGAATGTGGGGTAACACCATTATAGTACATTTGTTCATCAAGACACGTAGATAGAACCTCATTAAAGTATTTGGACGGATAATCTGTTTGTTTCTCAACACCTATTATCATTACTGATTTAGCTAATCCGCTCTTTATAGCAGAATACCCCATTAGTAATGCTGTCCCACCACTAGCATCACCATTCTCAACTCTAAAAGAAGGTATATCTGTTTTTCCTAGTTTTTTAGCAATTTTAGGACCTATTAGGGAGTTGCTATTTAATTTTTGAGAATACGCATTGGCTACTATTATTAGATCTATGCCTCTTGACGATGTATCATATTGCTGTTCTAAATTCTTAAAGGACTCAATTACAAGATCATATAGATCATATTCGTAATACCTATCTATTGGGATTATTGAAGCTGCGTTAGCATATACATCCATCATTCATACACCTTAATCTTGTTAGTGTACTTAGAATATTCTGCATAAGACAAATATTTCTTGTTGTTTATGTAATATTCTACACTCTTAGCTAACTTCTGTTTCTCTAGGATACCCTCTGTAACTAAAATACTGAAGGCGTCACTGCCAGCACCACTTCCGAATGGAGCAACTAATATTCTCTCACCTGGTTTGGCAACGTCTAAAACCTTAGCTAATCCTAATAAAGCTGATGCATTGTAAGGGTTCCCTACATACGGCGAGACTAACCCTTGTTTAACTTTTTCTAGTGGAACTCCTAATTTCTTTGCTACTTGAATTGGAAACTTGCCATTAGGTTGATGGAATATAAAATAATCAAAGTCAGAGACCTTTAGACCACTGTTTTGAAGAAGATCGTTTACTGCAGCTATTATATGATTGAAGTATGCTGGTTCTCCTGTAAATCCTTCACCATGTACTGGATAAGGCGTACCATCTCTACGCCAAAAGTCCGGGGTATCAGAAGTATAAGAAGAGGAATATTCTATTATCCCCGCAGAGTTCTCTTTGCTAGCTTTTCCTACAACGAATGCTACACCTGCAGCAGCTGAACTCAATTCTAAAACATCTCCTGGATTAGATTGAGCTGTATCAGCTCCAATTACTAAGGCATAAGAATCATTATTCAAAACAAAACTTGAGGCTAATCTTAAGCCTACTGACGCACCTCTACAAGCGAATTCCATATCAGCAGTGGCAGTGTAATTTGAAATTCCTAATGCGTCTATTAGTATTGTTGACGTAGGTTTAACAGCATAAACTTTCGATTCAGATCCGAAAAGAACCAGCTTTATTTTAGACGGATCCACTTGAGCCCTTCTAATTGCGTTAATTGAAGCTTCCCACGCAATGGTTGTCGAATCCTCATCAAAGTTAGGAACTGATTTTTCTGATAATCCCAAGGATTTAACAACAGTTTCATCGTATCCCCACATTTTAGCTATTTCTAATACCTTTATTCTATATCTAGGTATATACGCACCCCAACCTATGATGCTAGAATACATTGTACATATAGAATTATCGAATAAATATAAGGTTTTCGATTATTGTCTACTACCCCATTAGACAGTTGTCGAATGAAATAAAAAAAGGCTAGAATAAAAAACCTATGAACTTCTATCAGCATAAAACATTTGATAGCGTTTTGGGTTTAGGGCATTTACTATGTACATGAAGGCCGAATGAGGATTACTGTCTTCACCACAAGTATAGACGTCAAGTGTTGCATAATTGTATTCGTTCCAGGTATGAAGTGCTATGTGGCTTTCTTCAACTAGGGCTATAACTGATACTCCACCCTTTTTCCCACCGAATGACCAACTTTTAATCTCTACTAGCTTCATATTAGCTATTTTCACGGCTTCAAGTACTAATTTCTCTAGGAACTCTTTATCAGTTAGTTTGCTTGCATCTATATCGTACAAGTTTCCAAATACGTGTTTGCCTACTATTCTATCTTCAGCTGAGGGGGAGGAGATATTTTTTATGAGGAACTTTTGTTCTGACATCTCTCTTTCTTTAGCCCCATGCCTTAATGATAACTCGTGAATAATAAGTGTAACTGTTAGTGATTGCCTTTGGATAAACGTTATATTTGTTTAGTATGTACTACTCTACCGTATGAAGTTAGGATTAGGAAGCGTTTTACTAATCATCGTCCTTATTATAATAGCGTCGATCGGAGTAATATTTTATCTACAAAACGACGTTAATATTAAAATTATGCCAATATTCTGGAGAGTATTACCTAATTATAAAAACATAATTGCATTTGAGATAGTGGGTCAAAATAATGGCGTCTTTACACAAGACCTTAACGTTACAATTGTTTTGAGGTATGTTCCACCTGGAACAGTTTACATTACTAGATACTTGTATAATAGTACTATAATGAATATAGAGCCGCATAAATTGCAAAAAACAGTAATTTATATCACTTTGAATGGTAGCCCG
>NZ_QIMI01000053.1:0-11144 GCF_007050195.1 Sulfolobus sp. B1
TGAGGGGAACCCCTCTAAAGGGGGAGTTAGTTTTACCACCTTATATTTATCATCCACTACATCAAATTCGAACTATCTTAATCCTTATTATGCTTATTATCACGATAATCCTTATATGCTAAAGAGATAATATTAAATTGATTAATATGATAATAGTTGAAACCCAAGAAGGAAAAAGGCATGAAATACCGGTAATAGATTATCACGTCCACGTTTGGAGAGCTGATGAAGATAATTGGCTAAGACCAGAATTAGGTAAAGGATGGATAAATTGTTTTTATGACTACCATAAGAGTCTTAGCCCAGAAGATTATATCATGGATTTTAACACGTTCAAGTACTATGGGCATAATAGAATGATAGAAGATGTAATGATTAAGGGTTATGTAGATGTTGCCATAACTCAGCCCCAGTATTTACTTTACTTTTATAGAAGACCTTTTGGCAATACTGAGGAGTTTGGAAAGTTAGCATTAGAAAATCCCTACAAGTTTGTTATAGGTACTAGATGGGATCCTAGAGATGGTGAAGAGGGTAAAAGGCAACTAGAAGAAGACGTTAGAAAGTATAGGGTTAAACCATGGCAAATGAAGCACGTAAAGTTATACACCGCTGAATGGAAGGAGATTAATGGCAGTTTATCCAGAGGCTGGAGATTAGACTCTAAAGAGGCTTTCGAGTTCATAGAGTTCAGCAAATCATTGGGAATAGAGATATTAGTCCCACACAAGGGTCCAACGGTTTGGCCTTTAGATAAGGACGCATTTGACGTTAAAGACGTTGACTCTGCAGCATCATCTTTTCCAGAGATGAAATTTGTTGTAACTCATGTAGGCTTACCTAGATTAGACGACTTCTGCTGGATAGGGGTTCAGGATAAGAACGTTTACGCTGGTTTAGCTGTTGCGACAGCTTTCATAAGGAAAAGGCCTAGATATTTTGCCCAAATCATGGCTGAACTGCTCTTCTGGCTAGGACCGGATAGAATACTTTATGGTTCAGATTATGCAATATGGAATCCAAAGTGGATAATAGAGGACTTCATAAAGTTCGAACTACCTAAAGATATTGAGAGAGAATATGGTGTTGAATTGACGTTAGACGTGAAGAAGAAGATATTATATGAGAACTCTGCTAAGTTATGGGGAATTCCGATAGAAGAAGTGGTAAAAAGAGAAGATGAGATTTCTAAAAGAAGGAACGTGTTACAAGTTAAATTATAAGTGATTGAACATGAATATAGAGGATATAATCAAGGAGGTAATAGATCCAGAAACTAACAATTCCATTATTGATTTGAAGTTCTTGAAGGGTTATAATATCGATAAAAATGGTAAGTTGACAATTACTATTTCTCCTCCAACCTTCTTCTGGCCGCCAATATTTCTTTATATGATAATGGAAGATATTAAGAGAAAATTACCTAATGTAATAATAAACGTTATTGACCATCACGATGCTAAGAGATTAAGTGAATGTATCAATAGAGGGTTAACATTTAAAGAATGTTATCAAGATGAGGCAATAGGAAATCATTATGAAGAGGTTAGGAATAAGTTTATGGTAGAGAAAAGAGGTAAAGAAGATAGATTAACTAAACTTTCGTTAAGTATAAACGGGGAGTTCTGCAAACTAATAGCTGAGGCGAAAGAGAAATGAAGGCTGTAAGGATTCACGAGTATAATAAACCATTAAGTGTAGATGAAGTCCCAGAGCCTAAAATTACCTCGCCTTATGACATAATTGTTAAGATAAGAGGGGCTGGGGTTTGTAGAACTGATTTGCATATCCAAGAAGGAGTATGGAAGGATATCTTTAATCCAAAACTACCTTTTGCAATAGGACATGAGAACGTAGGAATAGTTGAAGAAGTTAGTGATAATGTTGATTGGCTACAGAGAGGGGATCAAGTAATATTACACCCATTTATAACTTGTAGGAGATGTAAGGCTTGTAGAGCTGGAAATGACATGCATTGTGTTAATGGAAAGTTTCCAGGTTTAGATGGTACTGATGGAGGATATGCAGAATATCTGAAGACGTCAGCTTTTTCAGCTGTAAAGGTACCTAAGGGTGTTGATTTAGTTTCGATGGCTCCATTAGCTGATGCAGGATTAACTGCATATCATGCAGTAAAGAAAGTTTCTAAAGAACTTTATCCCGGCACGTTTTTAGCAATAATTGGCGTAGGAGGTTTAGGTCATATAGGTTTACAAGTAGCTAAAGCATTAACATCAGCTAAAATCATAGCAATTGATATTGATGAACGAAAATTAAAGTTCGCAAAGGAGTTAGGAGCAGATTATACGATATTAGCTAAGGACGCAATAGATGAGATTAAGAAGATAACTGATAATGTAGGCGTTGACGTGGTAATTGATTTCGTAGGTGAGCATAACACTCCTAGAGATTCGCTTCAAATGATAAGGAAGGGAGGGTTGTATTCTATAGTAGGTTATGGTGGAGAGTTCAGAGATCTAACGGTGGATTTCATCAGCAGAGAGATAAGCGTAGTTGGAAATTTAGTAGGCACGTATAATGAGTTAGCTGAACTAGTTGAACTATATGTCCAGGGTAAGGTGAGGGTAAATGTTAAGACTTTCTCACTTACAGAAGCTAATCAAGCTTTAGAGGAATTGAAGAGAGGACAGATATTAGGAAGAGCTGTACTAATACCATAAGTCTTCCATTTTATTAAATGAGTGATACTAATTCTGATAGTGATAAAAAGAACGGCAGACCTCGCCCTTAGGGCAGAGAGGAGGTCAGATTTTTCTTAAACAATCTTAAAGTAAAAATTCATTTTATTGATTTTAAACGGTAGATATTTAATGGAGTCTGACAAAGGAAGGACAAGCCTCGCCCTTTAGGGCGGGGAGGAAGTCAGCACTTATGTGATAGAGTCTTCTTTACAAACGAAAGGAAAGACTCACCCTTCAAAGTGGGGTCTGCTTTAATAAAATTCTCCATCTTAATTCGTGGTTTAATAACGGCGCTAAATTCACATATGACTTTATAACTAACATCATTAAAATTTAAAAAATGGTTATTTATAGCAGTGACAGTAAACTCTCGTCTGGCGTTCCTTTAGGAGGAATAGGGGCTGGTAAGATAGAATTAGATAATAAAGTGAGGATGGTAAATGTTTCGATATTAAATAATTGGAATAATCCCATAAGACTGCTTAGGGGTTTTCACGTTTTTATAAAGCCTAGAGAGAAATCTCAAGGATTCCTCTTTCAGAAGAATAGCGGTTTATCAACAATTAGGGAATATCAAGGAGAAATTACTTACGAAGGAAGATATCCTTTTGTTAAGGTATTAGGTAAAATTGATAACATTTCAATCAAGCTAGAAGCTTTCTCACCTATAATCCCCCGAGATTTAAAGAATTCTACTTTACCCGTAGTAGGCATTACTATAACTATAATTGGAAGCAAAAATGGTATAATATCTATATCTATGCCTAACATAATTGGAACTACTAGTATAGGAAGGATTAACGAAAGAATTAGTGATAATGCAGTTATACATAAAAATCTTAAAGCAAATGAATACGATCCAGCTAAAGGTGATGCAACATTAATAGTAAATAAAGCTAAACATATCATCACCCAATATAACTTAAAGAAGAAACCAAGTGAAAGTTTGAATTATTGGTTAAATCAGTACGAAAACGAAGAGCCTTGGCAAAATTTGGACAAAGATAAAATACCAGTTGATGATATCCACGAAGTTCAAGGTCATAGAGATGAACCTGCCAGTATAATAATATCGGAATATGAGGAGAATGAAGAGGTAAGATTTGCTTACTCTTGGTATATAACAGGAAAATATGTATTTTACCCTTATGGACATTATTACCACAACTTCTTCAAGAACTCTTACGAAATTGCCAAGTACTTCATGGAGAACTATGAAGAGTTAAGGAGAAAAAGTGAAGAATGGCATAAAAATTTGCCAAACTATTTTCCAGATTGGCTTAAAGATGCAATAATAAATAGTGCGTACATACTTTCTACAAGCACTTGGCTTGACGAAAAGGGGAGGTTTGCAATCTATGAAGCACCAGAGAACTGCCCCTATCTAGGTACGATTGGGACTTGTTATGAATTTGGTTCATTACCAGTTTTATTAATGTTTCCGGAATTAGAAAAATCGTTTCTTAAAACCCTTTCAAGTCAGATTAGAGAAGACGGCTATGTTCCACATGACTTAGGATACAATTCCTTAGATTCTCCAATAGATGGCACAACTTCTCCACCAAGGTGGAAAGATATGAATCCAACATTTATTTTATTAGTATATAGATACTTCAAGTTTACTAATGATTTAGAGTTCTTAAGGGAGATATACCCTAGCTTAGTCAAAGCAATGGAGTGGGAGTTTGACGTATGTAAGGATGGATTACCCTACCTGGAGGGAGAAATGGACAACGCGTTTGACGCTACTATAATTAAAGGTCATGATAGTTACACTTCTTCTCTGTATATAGCCTCTCTAATCGCCATGGAGCAAATCGCTAAGTTGATGAAAGATAATAAGACGCTAAGTAATGTAGAGGAGAAGCTAAAAATAGCAAGAGAAGTGTATAGAAAGATGTTCAATGGAAAGTATTTCAAACCCTCAGATAATTTGGATGGCTGTTTCATAGCCCAGATTTTCGGAGAATGGTGGACTTCTTTACTGGGATTAGAAAAAATTATGGAAGAGGAAAAAATAGTTAGTGCGTTAAATTGTATCTTAAATTTAAACGGTAATGCATCAAAGTACTGTACTCCAAACTTAGTTAGTGATAAGGGCGAAATAATGAATTACAGCCAACAGACTTACTCCTCATGGCCCAGAATGGTCTTTGCCATTTCTTGGCTGGGGTATAAGTATGGTATTACAGACTTCTTGAAGTTAGCTGAGAAGGAGTGGAAAAATCTAGTCGAGAATGGATTAACTTGGGATCAGCCTTCTAAGATTAACGCTCGTAATGGTAAACCTGAGCCTATTGTAAACTATTTAGACCATTACATAGGTAGTCCTAGCGTCTGGAGCTTTCTCTTCTAAAATTAGAGCTCCAACCTCTTCCAACACCTTAAAGCGCCTAGATTTATCTCCCCTTTTTAACGAAAGCCTATTATAGATGAAGTTAATACTCTATCGATTCATTAGGAAGGCTTACAAAGTGAGGAAAAAGAGGAAGGCGCTCTATCTATACGTTAGTTCAATAGCTTCACCAAACTAACTAGCCTAAGGAATCACCTTTGAAAACCCTTCTCATAATTTTCCCAGAAGGAGTTTTAGGGATCTCATTCGTAAATCTGACCTCTCTAGGAACCTTATAAGGCGCTAGATTCTTCCTACAGTGATTAATGATATCCTTTGCTAATTCTTCTGATGGAATAAAACCTTGTCTTAACTTAACGAAAGCTACTACAGCCTCTCCTCTGTAAGCATCTGGTAAGCCGACTACTGCTACTTCATCAACTGCAGGATGCTTATAGATAACCTCTTCAACCTCTCTGGGCATTACCTTAAATCCAGAGGTATTAATTATATCTTTCTTTCTGTCCAAAATGTAAATCCATCCGTCAACTATTTTACCTAAATCCCCAGTTGGAAGCCACCCATCTTTAAATTCTCCTAACTTCCAATAACCTTTAACCACTTGAGGTCCTCTAACAAGTACCTCGCCATCTTGAGCTATTTCAATTTCAGTTTCGTAAACTGGTACTCCGGAACTAACAATATCCGTTTCTGGATCAATCGGTAACTTTCCTTCATAGGGATAAGGCCATAAGGTAGCTGGAGAAGTAGTTTCTGTTAATCCCCAAGCCATGTAAATGTAAGTTCCAACTTTAACTTTCCATTCCTCTTCTAAAGCTTTAGGCATAGCCATTCCTCCAGACGACCATACTCTCATACTAGATAGATCTTGTTTATCGTACACGTTTAACATTGCCCTATAGGTAGTAGCGACAGCCATAGTAATTGTAGTCTTCTCTTCTTCGACCGTTTGTAAAGATAAATTGGGATCAAAGCGGAAGAACGTTGATATTGATGAGCCAGAGTAAATTGAGGTAGTTATGTGAAATATTTGCCCGGTTATGTGAAAAAATGGGGCTATACCTAATACTTTATCATTTTCATTAAATTTAAACCACTTATTATATATCCATGTTGAAGCATAAATATTGGCATGAGTTATAGGCACTCCCTTGGGTTTTCCCGTAGTCCCGGAGGTGTAAACTAGTAAAGCTATATCTGATGGCTTTACATCTCTTCTTATCCCCTTCTTATTGCTTTTTAGATCTAACATTTCCTCACATTCATCATTTATCTTCCATTTCTCCTTATACTCACTGGGAATTTCTGCAAAAGTGTTAGGATTTGTAGTTATCGTCTCTATGTTAGCCTTAGTAGCCTCACATGAGGCTATCATTAACTTCGCTCCAGAGTCATTAACGAGAAATTCTAATTCTCTAGCAGAGTAAGCTGGATTAACTGGTAATACAATCCCCCCTAAACTCCAGACTGCGTACTCAACTATTATGAACTGAGGTATATTTTGTGTAGCTAATATTACCACGTCTCCCTTGTTTACTTTTTCTGATAATTGCTGGGAAACAGAGTTAATCATTCTTAATAAATCATCATAGTATATATTCCTCTTAAAGTATGATAAGACAACACGATCCTTATATTTGTGACTACTTTCCTCTAAAATTTTTGGTTGTATAATTGGAATGTACAATTCTTTTGCCTCTTCTCCCTTAATCATGAATTTTCCACCTCTTATAGGAAGCTAAAAATTTTTATGATGAAAGATGTCAGAGTTATACTTGTGGAAGACAATTTAAATACCATATACTTTACAAGTATATCTAGAAATTGATAAAGGCTATTCTATATAATACTAACCTTCTGCCCGCCCTAAAAGGCGAGGTTTGCCGTTCTTTTATCAAACTAAGTTAGATAATTTCCTAAAAATGCTTCTCATAGATAGGGATACATACATCTTACTTTTACCGAGCTCTTTTGCCACATCATCTAGTCTCATCTTCCTAGGAGAATTTAAATAACCTAGCTCTCTAGCTCTAGTAATAACTTTTCTTTCGTTATCAGTTAATAGCATCTCTCCTACATTCCTAGATATCGCTTTAAATAAGTTTTTCTCATTTAAATCTCTTTCAGTGAAGTTTATAATTTCAATTCTACTATCACTTTTTTGCAAACTGTTAACAAAGGTTTTAGGAGGTATGTTAAGTAAAACATCATAATACTCTAAGCCATCCTTAATAGTAGCGTTTATCAGTAATACTCCCTTAGAGTTAAGTCTACTTATTACTGCTTTATCAGCATCTTGAAGCATTGATATAATGAATACTGAGTATCTATTCGTAGTTAAAACGTTCCACAAGTCATAATTTATTATGCTACTATCCCTATCTAAAGCATACCTTAGCTTCGATTTACCCTCATCACTCCTACCCCTAATCATTGTAATTCTGTTCGCTTTAAGAATTCCAAAACTAGAATACTCTACGTTAATAAGGGAATCAGCATAAGTGAAATTTGTTAGCTCAGACCAACACCCGTTATGCTTTATTGTGAGACTTACATAAGAAGTATCTCTCATTGATTGAATTTATAATGTTTATACATTATAAAACTTATGTCTAATTAGTGTTGAGATTCTTGAGAGGAAAAAATATGCATTAATCATTCAAAGAAGTCATCCTAAGTATTAAATTAACAAAAGACAATAATACACTACAGTATTTAAAAAATTCCCTTAAATTTAAAACCAGTTAAGTAAGTCATATAACATCTCTAAGAATTTTCCCTCATTTATCTGATATACTAATTCGACATTAGGTTCTTTCTTCCATATAGATAAATAGTCAACCACAGTCATACCTCTAGTTAAACAATCGCAATTCTCTATATCAATATAGTGTTTCTCCGAACTCTTTACTACACTATCATGATCTATAGCTACAGCTGTAGTAATCAAATCTGGATGAGGATTTCCTCTCATCTTCTGTCTAGTCATGGCATAGTTTCGATAGTAGGTGTAAATATCAACATAAAAATTAGCCATCCTTGTATTAATACTCATTATCTTCTTCCAATTTTGTTCATCTATAGCATAATTAACTATCACATCCCAAGGAACCATAGTTATATTAAAGCCAGCATTAAATACTATCTTAGCTGCATCAGGGTCAACCCATATGTTATACTCAGATACTGGCGTGATATTTCCTCTTCCCCATGCTGTACCACCCATGACCCAGACTTTCTTAATCTTATTTACTATAGACTTATCTTTCAAGTAAGCTAATGCGAGATTAGTTAAAGGGGAAATGGCTAAAAACTCTAGCTCATCAGCATATCTATCTGCTATTTCAACTATTGCATCCATAGCCTTTTTCTTATCAGCAACCAACTTTTTCGGTAATGTTACCTTATCCCCTATTCCTCCTTTTCCATGAACCTCTTCAACAGTTCTAAAACTTTTTATTAACGGTCTATCACTACCTGGATACACTTTAATGTCTTCCCTTCCAATGAACTCTAAAGCCCATAATGCGTTGTTTATTTCTTGTTCATAAGATATATTTCCCTCAACAATTGTTACTCCCTCAACTTTTACGTTATTTCTTAGCAACATGTATAAACTCATAATATCATCTTCGGCCGTATCACAATCAATTATGAAAACTCTACTCATTGTCTCACCTTAATTTTTAGTATATCATGACCTCTTATCCTCAATAACAAATAGTAAATAAGGGCTGATATTAAGCTACCTAAAACTTGATATGGGAAATAGTTAGACACAGCTCCAAAGACGTCATAATAGTTTAAGGCTACTCCTATTGCCAATGCTATTATACCATTCCAACCAATTGATTTGGTTGCTTTATAGAATACAGTAATTGGTGCATTTCTTAATGAAAAATAATAGTCCACTATTAAGATAAACGTAAATGGAAATATCACATCACCTACTAGTAATAAGAAGTTCTCTACATAATTAAGTATTCCTAAAATTGCTAATATCGTAGAGATAACACCTAAACTTAAGGTAGATATGGGTTGAGAAATCTTATAGGACTTTATCCTCTTGAAGAAAACCTCAACAGCTACTAATAAGTCAGCTACAGCTGGGTACAAGTTCATTGCATTAGTGTGGATTATAGCTATTGACGCACCTATAGCTGCAAATATTACCCAAACTGGATCTCCCGGTCTATAGATGGCTGCTAGGTTCCAATTTCCGGTAGTAGCTTGAGATATGTATCCTAATATTCCCATCAATAGTACTGGTAACATTATTCCTAAACCTGGGGAAAGAAAATAGGCTACTGACCTCCCGTTATAGGGCTTTGCAAATCTGGTTACAGTAGTTATCTTATATGACCATGACAGTATGGAGAAGGATAGTATCAAATCCATATCTAGACCCCAATTTATGGGAGAAGAAGGCTGTAACAATTTATTTAAGTCTGGATGGAAGGCAGAGAATAGGTAATAAGTTAATATTGCATAACTTATCACGAGTAAGGGAGCAGTATATTTGTAGAAATAGTTTAACCATTTTGCTCCAAACATTACTAGAATTATTTGTAATATGCCAAGAATGATAGCCCATAATACGAAGGATAACCCACTTGTAGCAGATAATATCTGTGCACCTACAGCTAAGTTAAGTCCAAACCAACCCATGTTAACTATCGTATATAACATTGAGAGAGCGTTAGCAGGATAGTATCCAAACGTTCCTCTAGCTTGGACTAATGACACAATTGGTTTCTGTCTACCTATTTCAGAGAACAGTCCTGCTGGAATTATTCCTATGATAGTTGAGAGCAATATTATGACAATAAAATATGGTATACCAACACCATATACGAGTAAGCCTGCTAAGGGAGTTGCAGCAGATGCACTAGCCATTGCCCAGAAAATAAATAGTGAAGCATAGCTCATGTTTCTCATCTTGTTTGGGATTGGAAGAATTCCTATTGTCTCCATCTCTCTACCTACTTTTCCAATCTCTGGTATTCCCTCTGATGCAGCTTTGATTTTCTCTTCTAATTCTTTTTCATCTTCTGGCATCGAGATTAATATAGAGAAAGGACATATATTAAATATACTATTTACAAGGGAAAAGGGAAACCCGTTATCTATAGTGAGGAGGAAGTAAGTTAGAATAGAATCACGTCCATATTTAAACTAATAGAATAATTTTTCATGTAAAGTTTCGAAGAATATAAAAAATGTAGCTTTAAAAAAATTATGTAGCTTTAACTACTTCTTCCACATCTACTAACTTATATGTTCTAGTATCATAACCTATTATCAAACCTATTATGCCGGTAATAATGCCATATGCTGATAGCCCTAAAGTAGTAGTTACTGGATTTAGTGTGACTCCAGCGAATCCTATGATTATTCCGATTACAGCAGCAGCCTTCACAAAAGCGTATCCCCAACCAGCGGCTGTACCTCTTTCAGCTGTCCCAAAAAACGCATTTATCGATGTCATTCCTTGACTAGCAGGACCTATAACGTGGAAAAAGTAGAATAGGAATGAAAAGAACACGAAGAAGGGTAATGGTAAGTGTAGAATGTATGTTAGTGCTATTAATCCCACGGAAATACCTTCTCCGACAGCACCAATTACATACTGTGACTTCGTACCTATCCTAGGAGTCAGCCATGCAGTTAAATACCCTCCTATTACCCCTCCTAAATAAAGTATTGCTGAAGCTATCAGAGTAGCTAAAGGACCAACTAATTTTAAGGCTAATAAAATATATGGTATATAAAAACCAAATGTGTAAAAGATGAAGCTCTGCTCAAAGTTACCATTAAATGAATACACTAACTCCCGCCATTTATCGGCTTTAAATATACTAAATGCACTTTTAACCCCCTTAGCTACTGGTCTCAAGCTCACATCCACGTCTGGTATTGGTAAATCAACTCCATAAGTTTGTTTTATTATCCTTTTAGCAGTAGCTAACTTACCTTGATATGCTAACCATAATACTGACTCCGGTATTTTACTTCTCAGCCCTAATATAATAGCAGCTAAAACTCCCCCAATTATCATAATTACTCTCCATAATATAGGAGTAGTC
>NZ_QIMI01000054.1:0-11026 GCF_007050195.1 Sulfolobus sp. B1
TTTCGATGTGGATAAGAGTAGGTTAAAGCGTATAAGTAAAATCGTGGCTAAGGTAGATACTACTTTAGTTCAAGATGGTCATCAACTTTATCATCACTCTCTTCTGGTTACTGAGAAGGGTAATTGGGGTATAGTTCAACAAGGCATGAATTTGGAAACCAAGTTTGCTAGAAGATATCATTGGAAAGAAACTGAAAATTTCGTCGTAGAGCCTCATTCAGCAATAGCTGGTGTGAAGAGGGATAATAAAGTAATAAATATTATAGAGAGGAACAAGGATAACGTTAGAAAATTGGTATTAGACCTACTGAAGGAGAACCCTAAAAAGATATTATCCTTGTACAAGCAAGCTGAAGCCATGTTAAAAGGACAGTCCACTCTAGATATGTGGGTTAAGGGTGGTTCGATTTCAATAATTTCTAAAGAGGCTAGGTTGGTATATATGAAACCTGTTGACATTAGTAAAATACAAGAGGTTCTGAGTAGCATATATGAGGCTAAACCGTTAACGTTTGAGGAAGCTCTAATTAACGGATTAGGTCCTTCTACTGCTAGAGCACTTTATCTAATAGCTGATTTAATATACAATGAACCACCCTCTTATAAGGACCCAGTTAATTATCCCTATGATCCTTTCAAGTACGCTTTTGCAGTAGGCGGTAAAGATGGTATACCTTTTCCAGTGAATAGAAGAGTAGCATGGGAAGTAATTTACACATTAGAAGACTTCATTAGTAAGGCTAAATTAAGTGAGAGCGACAAGAGATTAGCTTTAAGTAAATTACGTGAACTAGGATCAAGCGAGAGAGCTTAAATAATAGACAAATCTAAAAGTATATTAATTATGTTTAAGCTAAGGCTTAATAATAAAGAGCAGGAAGTTTTTGAAAGATTAACTTATCTAGCTGAGTTCATAGAGGAAGCTGTAAAAATATTAAGTAATGAATTTGAGGCAGTAAAGAAGGAAAGTTACGAACAATTACCTTCTTACTTAATAAAGATTAAAAGTCTTCATGAAAAAGCTGAAATATTGAGGGAGGAAATATTATCTACCTTATATGGGGAAGCGTTTTTGCCAGATTTTAAAGAGGCGATGGTGATGTTAACGCAATCACTTTTTAATACGTTAAGTGCAGTAAAGGATGCAGCTAGAGCTCTAGGATCAAGGAAGATTGATAAGAAGTGTATTCTCACACTTTACGATACTGTTAATATGTACCTCGCGTTAGTAGCAGAAGCCTCCTCTAGGACGCATGAACTTACTAGAAAGATTAGTAATGATATGGAGGGTACTTTAAAGTTAGGTAGAGAAATTCAAGCAATGGAGAGAGAAGGAGATGAGATAAAGGATAACTTACTCCAGAGGTTATATGAGATAGAAAAGGAAATAGACATTATTAGTATATTGCAGATGAAAGATATAATCTTGTTCATTGATGATATTTTGGATTCTTTAGAAGAAGCTACTCTAAGTGTAGAAATATTCTACGCTACTTTAAAGTCCTAAAATACTTTTAATTATTCCAAATATTGCTAATGATAATACTATTGCAACTAGTGGTGAAGTTGTCCAACTTTTTATTATTTGTCTAACTTGTTTTCTAACATCTGAGGTAAAACTCCTAAAACTAAGTCCTATTATTCCTCCCATGATAGTTTGAGTAATGGAAAGTGGTATTCCGAAAAAAGTGAAGATCTCATTGATTACGTTACTACCTATAATTGCCGATTAAGCCCCCAAATATCCTAACTTAGTTACTCTAAATCCTACTTTAATTGCTATTCTTCGACTTGATATCACCCCTAAAGAAGCTGACAATCCAAACATGGGTAATATTATATATGTCGGAAAAACTACTAAGGCTGACGAAACTATGATACCTATTGCGTTAGCTCCTACAACAAATGAGGTAAAGGCTGAGGAAAACATTATAAGGCTCTTATAAATTTTTATCTGTCTTAATATCCTATATTCACTTGTCAGCACGTTGCTTAGAACATAATAAAGAAATAAGGAGAATAATATCGCAGAAATGGGTGAGATAGCCCAGGAGAGGACTACTATCCAAAACCTAATCCAGTCTAAGTCAAGTAGACTGTGGGATACTAATGTTATTACGGCTAAAGAAGGATAAAAGGTCTGGCTTAAAGATGAAGGAATACCAGATTTATTCAGATAATAAAAGGTTATTATTGAAGATGAAAGGGTGGATACAATAGAAATCGTTACGTATAACTGGTTCCCACTTATTAGACCGTAAACACTATGGAGCATCGTTAAGCTTCCAATAACTACCCCTAAGAAAAGAGATATCATGTTAAGTAGATACGCTTGTCTTCTTCTTATTGCATTAGTAGCGAATAGAATACCTAAAGAAGTAGCATTATTATTACTCCCAATCAGATATGCAGAAACAACCCCTATTAATAATAAAGCATAATTAACCAGTATTTCTATTGTTATCATTTTGCTTTAAGAACCTCAAATATTCCAATATTGCGTCCCTAATAAAATCACTCCTACTTGTGTAGCCTAAATCTCTTGCAATACTATCTATCTTATTTAAAAACTCGTCCTCCAGTTTAAACGAGATCGTTATTGTACTTGAGATTTCTAATTCAAATGTAGACTCATCTACCTTTCTGAAAGATTGCATACGAATCATACTTTATAGTTATCTTAGATAGATAAACCTTTCGTTTAAAAAGGTACCAGAAAGCTTAAATAATAATACGTTGAGATTGAAAAATTTTTAACGAGGACTACTCGCGTATCAAAGGGGTAAAAGTACTTATAAAAGGTTGCGAAGAAGTATTTTGATTTTATGACAGTAGAGTGGATGCCTGTTAGCGAGTTACCTTTACCAAAAGAAGTAATAGAAATCATCTTGAAGAGGGGTATAACCAAACTTAACCCCCCTCAAACTGAGGCTGTAAAGAAGGGACTTTTAGATAATAAAAAACTGTTATTAACATCTCCAACCGGGTCTGGTAAGACATTGATTGCTGAACTAGGAATGGTATCTTTCTTATTGAAAAATAAGGGAAAAGCTGTTTATGTAACCCCACTTAGAGCGTTAACTAATGAAAAATATTCAACTTTTAAGGATTGGGAGAAATTAGGTTTTAAAGTAGCTATGACATCTGGAGATTATGATACTGACGATGCTTGGCTAGAGAATTATGACATAATAGTTACAACGTATGAAAAATTGGACTCCTTGTGGAGACATAGACCTAAATGGCTTAATGACGTAAAATATTTCGTATTAGATGAGCTTCACTATTTAAATGACCCTGAGAGAGGACCAGTAGTTGAAAGTGTAGCAATAAGAGCTAAGAAACAAAATTTGTTAGCCTTGAGCGCTACAATAAGTAACTATAAACAAGTGAGTAATTGGCTAGGAACTGAACCAATAACGGTCAACTGGAGACCAGTACCATTGATAGAAGGGGTTCTTTACCCAGATAAGAAAGGATATACAGTATTATTTAAGGATAATTCGACTAGAAAGGTTTATGGGGACGATCCTATTATTGCTTATACACTAGATAGTTTAAACAGAAATGGTCAGGTGTTAATATTTAGAAATTCGAGGAGAATTGTAGAAAGCACAGCGATGAAGATAGCTGGCTATATGAACTTCATAACTTTAGATGACAAAGGAATATCTGAGATAATTACCAAGCTAGAGGAAGTTGAAGATGGAGGAAGTGAAGAGAAAGAGGCTCTCAAAGAATTGATAAATAAAGGAGTTGCATTTCATCATGCGGGACTATCTAAGGGTCTGAGAGACTTGATAGAAGAGGGATTTAGGCAAAGGAAGATTAAGGTTATTGTGGCTACGCCAACATTAGCTGCTGGGGTAAATTTGCCAGCTAGAACTGTTATAATAGGGGACATATATAGGTATAACAGAAGGATAGCTGGATTTCAAGAGGAAATACCGGTTATGGAATACAAACAAATGAGCGGCAGAGCCGGTAGACCAGGTTTTGATGATATCGGGGAAGCAATAATAGTGGTGAGGGATAAGAAGAGTGTGGAGAGAGTATTTGAGAAATACATATTCTCAACTGTTGAACCAATTGAGTCTAAATTAGCTAATGAGAGAGCTTTCTATACGTTCTTATTAGGAGTACTTTCTGTCGAAGGTGAGATGAAATATGATGATTTGGCTAATTATGCATATGAGTCTTTTCTTCCCAGAATTTTAGTAGACACGTATTTTGATAAGGCAGTGAACTGGTTAAACGAACATAATTTTATGAGTTTAAGTGATCACGTATTATCCTTAACCGATTTTGGAAAAAGAGTAGCTGACTTATATATAAACCCCTTTACTGCAGATGTAGTGAGGGCAGGGTTAGAAAAAGCTAAGTCGTCATGTGATATCGCTTATCTCCACTTATTTGCTTTTACTCCAGATGGACCCCTAGTCTCCTTAGGTAGAAATGAGGAAGAGGAGCTAATAGGTATGATAGAGGATTTAGATTGTGATCTTTTAATAGAGGAGCCTTATGAGGACGAAGAGTACTCATTATATTTAAACGCATTGAAAGTAGCAATGATTGTGAAGGATTGGATTGATGAGATAGATAATGATGTAATATTAGAAAAGTATGGTATAGGTTCGGGAGATCTAAGAAACATAATTGAGACTATGGATTGGCTAACTTATAGTGGTTATCAAATATCGAAGGTCTTAAGGTTGGATGAACATAGTGAGAAGCTAAGAATGTTGAACATGAGAGTTAAAGATGGAGTTAAGGAAGATTTATTAGAATTAGTACAAGTGAAGGGCATAGGTAGGAAGAGGGCAAGATTACTCTATAATAATGGAATTAGGGGCTTAGGAGATATAGTAATTGAGCCAGATAAAGTGAAGAGTTTACTTGGGGCAAAAATGGGTGAGAAAGTTGTCCAAGAAGCTGCAAGATTACTTAATAGAATTCATTAATCTAGAGAATGGAAAAGAGTTTATAGTTAAAGATGAGGATTGTGAAACTTTAAGGAAATTATTATTAATATTTCTAGCTCTAGGTCAAAAGGAAATTGAATTTAAAGATTGCTCTCAATTGTCAGTTAAGAAGAGAATCTAAAAGAAAAATCATAGTGGTATATTTCCATGTTTCTTAGGATATCTGAACTCTCTCTTGTTCCTCAACATCTCTAATGCCATTGCAATAATCTTTCTCGTATCTTTAGGTTCTATTACATCATCAATTAGTCCTCTCTCCGCAGCCCAGTAGGGATTAGCGAATAATTTTCTATACTCACTAATCTTTTGATTCAATAACTCTTGAGGATTATTTGCAGTTTGTAAATCTTTTCTATATAAGATTCTTACGGCACCCTCTGGTCCAGTGACTGCTATTTCAGCTGTAGGCCAAGCGTATACTAAATCAGCACCTAAGCTCTTGATACTCATTGCTATGTGAGCTCCTCCATAAGATCTCCTCACAATTACCGTAATTTTTGGTACAGTAGCTTCAGCGAAGGCATATAACATTTTTGCTCCATGTCTAATTATTCCTTTGTATTCTTGATCAGTTCCAGGTACGTACCCTGGAGTGTCGACTAAACTTATTAAAGGAATATTAAATGCATCACAGAATCTGATGAATCTTGAAGCCTTATCAGCAGCATCAACATCTATTGCTCCTCCGTAATACATAGAATTATTCGCAACTATGCCCACTACATTTCCTGCTATTCTTCCGAACCCAACTGTAATGTTTTGAGCCCATAGTTTATGTACTTCTAGAAACTCGCCATTATCAACTAAATTGTATATCACGTCTCTCATATCAAATGGTTTAAGTGGGTCGCTAGGTACTATTGATTCAGCACCTTTCATTTCTCTATCAGCAGGATCCCCAGTGTCCATAAATGGTGGTTCTTCCATGTTATTAGATGGTAGATAGGATAGCAATCTCTTCGTAATGTTTATCGCATCTTGTTCATTTTCAGCGACGAAGTGAACTACTCCAGACTTCGTAGCATGAACTATCGCTCCTCCTAAATCCTGATAACTAACCTCCTCTCCTATCGAAACTTTCGTTATCTCTGGTCCAGTTACAAACATGTAATATGCATCTCCCTTTATCATTATTATGAAGTCGGTTAATGCAGGAGAATACACTGCTCCTCCAGCCGAAGGTCCAGCCATTATCGTTATTTGAGGTATTACGCCAGAAGCCATTACATTCATCTTGAATACTCCACCATAACCTTCCAAGGATAATGCTCCCTCTTGTATCCTAGCGCCCCCAGAGTCATTTATGCCTATTACTGGAGCTCCCACCTTTAATGCCATCTCATAGGCTCTAATTATCTTATTGGCATGAGTCTCTCCTAGACTTCCTCCTAACACCGTAAAATCTTGTGCATAAGCAAAAGCTGTACGTCCATCTATCTTACCCCATCCAGCTATTACCCCGTCTCCGTAGTATCTATTCTTGTCTAATCCAAACTCTGTAGATCTAGTTGTCGCAAAAGTCAATATTTCGTTAAATGTACCTTCATCAAATAATAGATTTAATCGCTCTCTAGCTAATAACTTACCTTTACTATGTTGGAATTTTATTCTTTCCTCTCCTCCTCCTTTTCTTACCACTTCTTTTAATTGCTTTAGTTCTTCAATTAATTTATCCACAGATGGTTTCTCATATAGGGACATATCTTATCACCTTAACTATTTAATAAGTAATAAAATGTCACCTTTCTTCACACTCTGACCTTCTTTAACCATAACTTTTTGAACTATACCGGCGATAGGGGAAGAAATAACAGTTTCTGCTTTCATAGCTTCAATTGAGAGTAAAGGTTGACCTTTATTTACAGCATCACCTTCCCTCACTCTAATCTTAACGATTCTCCCAAATAGAGGTGAAATTATCTCTCCCTCCTTTCCTCTTAAAACACTTTCTATACTTTCTCCTTCTTTAACTGGTATTTCGTTTATTCTGTCTAATCTGAGAAAGTTTTCATTAGCGAATATTAAGGTCCCATCTGATTCAACAAACACATAATAATTTTTCCCATCGATCTCAAATAGATATTCATTTTCCCTAGTACCTCTGCCTAAGAACTTCACTTTTACTTCCTTCTCTCCTATTTTTATATTATCTATATTTCCTTGCTGATCATAGGCTACAACGTAAGAATCTCCCAATTCTGTATGGATTCTATAAGCCTTCATTACCACATCACCCTCGTATTAGATTGTAGAGCGATGCCATAAGTCTTCCATTTGTTTGGAGCCCTCTCATCTCTTATAATCTTCTTCTCTTCAGCTTTTCTCTTCAATAAACCTCTATTATATAAAGCTATAGCAATTGCTACTTTTCTTTCCTCTTCCTCAGTTAGTTTTTGCTTAAAGTATTGTATTTTCTCAGAGATATAAGCGGTAGTAAAGTTACCCTCCCAGAAGTCTGGGTCTTGTAAGATGAGCTTATATAGGGGTATAGTAGTTTTTACACCACCTATCTTATAATCATTTAATGCTCTCAATCCAACTTGTATTGCATAGTCTCTGCTTTGACCATATACTATTAACTTAGAGACTAATGGATCATAATAAGGTGGAACCCATGTACCAACTTCAATTCCACTATCAACTCTCACGCCCGGTCCAGTAGGTTCTTTATAATATGTTATGTAACCAGATTGTGGCGTAAATTCGTTCAAAGGATCCTCAGCATTTATTCTAAATTGAATGGCGTGTCCTCTAATTTTCAGATCCTCTTGGGAAAACGGTAAATATTCTCCAGCAGCAAGTCTAATCTGCAGTTTTACTAGATCAATACCTGTTATAAATTCGGTTACAGTGTGTTCTACTTGTACTCTTTTGTTTATTTCCAAAAAATAAAAGTCATGTGTTACTGGAGAATATACGAATTCCATAGTACCTAGGGTGAAGTAATTTATTTCCTTACCGAATCTAATCGAAGCTTCAATAATTGTTTTTCTTTCTTCCCAGGTAATTGAGGGAGAAGGAGCTTCTTCTATCAGCTTTTGATTTCTCCTCTGAATTGTACACTCCCTTTCAAATGCTACTACATAATTGCCATATTTATCGCCTATTAGTTGTGTCTCTATATGCTTAGGTTTTACGGCAGCTTTCTCGATATATATTTCTGCTCTACCAAAAGCTGAGTATGATAATCTTTTGCTCCTTTCAAAAGCCTCAGCCAATTCTGCTGAATTATCAACCTTTATTATCCCTACGCCAGCTCCTCCTCCAGCAGCCTTCAGCATTATTGGATAGCCTATTTCCTCAGCGACCTTTAAAGCCTCATCTACGCTCTCGACTGGTGTTAATGGACCAGGTGAGGTTGGAACTCCAGCCTTTCTAGCTATCCTCTTACCATCTAGCTTGTCTTTTATTTTATCCATGACTTCTGCTGAAGGTCCTATAAAGGTTAAACCGACTTTCTCTACTTCTCTTACAAACCTTGGATTTTCGGATAAAAATCCGTAACCGGGATGTACGGCATCAGCATGAGCTTTCAATGCAGCGTCAACAATTCTATCTATGTTTAAGTAGCTCTCAATTGCGGGTGAAGGTCCAATCCAATACGCTTCATCCGCATATTTAACGTGAGGAGCATATTTATCAGCATCTGAATAGACTGCTACAGCTTTCATTCCCATCTCTTTTACCGCTTTCATTACTCTGATTGCTATCTCTCCTCTATTGGCAACGAGAACTTTATTAAATGGGGGCATTAATAATAATAGTGTATATCGGGTTTAAAAGTTTTTAACTTTAGAATTTATCTATGTATAAAATTCTAAAAATTTTTTAATATAAAAAGTGATCAACATCAAACTTTTTATGTTAGTCCAAGGAGGGGAAGTAGAAAATATTAAGAGGAAAATTATCTCCTTATAGATTTTCTAGAAACGCACTTGAAGTAGCGTTGAAATCATGGATATCGAATCTAAATTACAAAATAACACTCTAAACTTTATACAGAAAAATATTTAATTATCGTAAGCCACTCCATACTGAGGATGACGAATCCGGGAACTGAGCAGTGAGGAAATGCGCGAACGCTGATCAATTGAAAAAGGAATTAGAAGGTAACAGATAGTTAAGCTAAGTAAATTCCTTCCTCTGCAACATACTTCTCTCTAGCTATATCCATTAATTTTCTGGTGAATAATATGGAGTATATCACTACAACTATACCAAATAATAATGAGTCCCACGCCGCTAAAGGTATATTGCCATTAGCTGTGGCTAGAGCTATATCTTTCATTATACCATGAGAAACTTGTAAGGTGTAACTATCATAAATTCCTTGCCAGTACTCGCCTATCGCTAATCCTCCCCAAGCACTATTTATTGTACTTGAGATACCTGCTATTATGTAAGGAAAAGTAGCAGGAATTATCACATATCTCATTTTTTGCCAGAACGAGAAGTTATAGTTCTTCATTATTTCCCAATATTGTTGAGGCATATTCTTAATTCCAAGCCAATAGCTGTAAAAGACATAATAAAATGTTGAGATAAATCCTAAAAGTATCACATAAAACTCGTTAGTCCATCCCCCTAATATCTTACTAACTATCCCTATAGTTGCCGCTAAAAGAAGGGGAAAGTACGTCGGAGCTGGAAAAGACGCGAAAGTCTGTATTATTGGTATAGCTACCTTTTCAGCCTTTTCGTTAATTGCAATATAATAACCCAAGAATAGAGCAAAAACAAAGCTTACAACTGCTATAAAGGCGACTCTAGCGTAGTCTATTAATAAACTATAAAGGTCTGATGGTGTGGTTGATATTAAATAAGCCCACGTAGACTTAGGTATGGAGGTAATCGTGGAAAACGCTCCATATATGATAAGGGCTAAAATTGCTAGCGCGATACCTATTCCTAAATATCTCCATGGCATAGTCCTCTTTGCCTCTTCCTCAGTACTAGTCCTACTAACGATTCTGGTTACTCTGGTTGCATACTTTGATAGTTTAGTAAATGGTGCTAAAGTGTTAGAAATTCTTGTTGTATACCTTATTCTTATCTTACCTCTTTTAGATACTTTTATCTCTGTATCTAGACCGTATTTGGAGACAGTATATACTGCAAATCTCCTCAAAAGATATGTAAAAATACTTACGAAGACAGCTAAAATTGCTAATCCCTCACCTACAGCAATGTAATTATTTTCAGCTGATAATTCAGCTATTAGTGTACCTATTCCAAATACGTGATAAGTAGAAGTACCTATGGAGAAAACTTCACTAACTGTTATATAAAAGAACGCATCTGCAAAGCTAGGTATTAAATTAGCTGCTATCCTAGGCCATGAATAAGGAATGTATAGTTTCCTCATTTTATCCAAAAAACCTAATCTATAGTTATCTACTACTTCAATTAGGTCTAATGGAATTGTTTTAAAGGCTTGATAGATTCCTACCCATATATTCCACACCACTGCAGTAAAGACTAGAAAGTCAACTGCAAGTTCTATACCTAAGTAACCTCCTATTCTGTAAACGAAAAATATGAGAACTATAGGAAAGAATGATATTACGGGGACAGACTCAAAAACCTCAATTAATGATACATAAGCGTTTTCGAAAGCTCTATTTTTTACAGCAATATATCCTAATAGCCAACCAGTTAGAATAGATAAACCTATTGTTAGGAACACTCTACCTGATGATGCTAAAGTGGCTAAGGTTAACAATAAAACCGTGTTCATACTTTCTCGCCCCCCTTAATTGGGGTTAACAAACCGTAGAGGACGTCTAGGTATTCTTGAAAACGCTCATCCTTAGGATTTCTAGGTCTTTCTAACGTAATTTCTACTTCACCTACCACATTGGCTGGTCTTCCATTTAGGACGTAAACTCTATCAGCCAGTTCGACTACTTCATTTAAGTTATGAGATACAAGAACTACACTCTTTAATGTAGTACCCTCATTAAATAGCATAGAATAGATTTCTTGCCTTAAGCCCTCAGCAGTTAACTCATCTAAATGAGAAAAAGGTTCATCCATTAAAAGAA
>NZ_QIMI01000055.1:0-10998 GCF_007050195.1 Sulfolobus sp. B1
ATATTTTAGTGTATTGCCTTTATTAGTTATAACTTTTGAATTATTTATCCTTATGTGATACTCTTAATAATCTTTTTAATAGTACTAGGATTGTTTTTAGAAATTCCAAACTACTATCCAGGTTATAAATACGTTAGTAACGTATATTTGAAAAACTTGAAAAGTGACGTAATTCCGGCTAACACTGGAATTAATGTTATAAACATTACAATAAATCAATATAATAATACTTTAATAGCATTTGTCAAAAATTCATCTAATATGAATATCACGATAGTGAGTAGTGATGGTAGAATAATCTCAAATCAAGAAGAGTATATAGGAGTAAAGTTAAATCCAGGATTTTATAAAGTTTTTCTAGTAAACTCAAATAATATGTCACAGTATACTAAATTTGACTATGGAATTTTCAATTATAACTTTATATCTTCATTTTACTCTGGAATAAATTTGTTAAGAGAAGTTTACGAAATAATCATGGCTATAACTCTTATTTTGGCTATATATTCAGCGATAAAAGGTTTCTTTAGAAGATAGGGCATAATTCTTACTTTTGCCAATTTAATTAAATAAGGAAAATTAAATAAATAATATTAATAATAAAAATATTAAATTAAATAAATCTTATATAATGCTATCATATATATATAGAAAAATCAAAGTTTAATGGCAATATCCAAGTTATTCAACATCTCAGAATATTCCGACTCAATCCATATCTTATAACTGCACTGCAAAATCTTAGATAACGTAAAATGGAATTTAGGTTGTTGATAGTATAACTGACTTAAGCCACTTTATGGAATCTGTCACAAAACTAGGTCCCATATGAGCCAAATAATCGCCAACAGTAAAATATATAGGCTTTTTTAATAGGCTAGATAATCCCCTACTTCTTATACTATCGTAAAACCTTGCCTTCTCGTACTCAGATAACTTTTTAGGTTCATATATTATTATGTCGGGATCTCTTTCCAATATTTCCTCTTCCTTGGGTGTGAAATAAGCCTCTGAATTATCATCAAATATATTCTTACCGCCCAATAAACTAATAGCGTCACTTATATGTGTAGGGAACCCAATAGTAATAGGTCCGCCTAAATCAAATTCTACGTAGATTTTAGGTTTCTTAAGAGAGCTATAGACAATGTTTGAAAGCATAGTGTTAAGTAAACTTATATACAGTTTCCTCGATCCTTCGTACTCCCCTAATACGTTGCCTATTTGAAGAACATTAGATAAGATACTTGATACACTAGTAGGTAAGGGTATAGGATATACGTTATATCCTAAATCTAGTAACTTCTTAGTTAATATCTTTTGAGCACCATTTGTGGAGAAAATTATATCAGGCTTAAGAGATTCTAAAAGTTCTAGATTGACATGAGTATAACTTCCTATCTTTATTTTCTTTTTTGCTTCAGCTGGCCTATAGCTAAAAGCATCAGTAGCTACTATTTTATCTCCATACCCGAGCAAAAATATCGTTTCAGTCGACGCAGGATCAATACTAACAATTCTGTTTATAGGCTTAGGGATAATAATATAGTCGTCTAGAAGAGGATTATATACCTTCATTTGCATACGACTAATATTCACATCTTAACTATTATACATATATATTTTCATCTTATCCCTAAACATGTAAGTACACCAAAAGCTCTCCTAGTTTCCTTTAATATTACTCTAACATCAATTTGTCTCAATAAATCTTGACAAGATGTTTCGATATTCTCTTGCAGATATATTATATTAGACAAGTAGTATCTGGATAAATCTTTTATGTTATCATCATATTTTGATGGAACTACTATATATAGTCTATTCTATTACTCATCAAATATAATGACTTAAGAGTCATCTTAACAGAGTACACTAGCACCTCAAAAGGGATAGATGGAATATACTTTATACCTACATAAATTTTAAATGGTTTTAGAATTAACTTCTGAGAATCATTTAAATTATTATTAGATATTATAACATCTGCCTCTTCCTTAGTTTTCACAGCTGTATAGCCGTCATAAAGAACATATTTTAAGCTTGATATTTCAGAATATATATTAATAACACCATTTTTTATTAGTTTGTGGTTAATATAATTTAATAGCTTATTATATTTTTTTATAATATTAAATCCATTTAACCAACTAAATTCTTGTATACTATACAAGCCTCTTATAGAAGTTGAGGACGTTAAGGTCAGATTTGCCCCCAAAGAATCCGCTACTATACCTCCTATAAAAGATCCTCCGCTTAATTCTCTTGAAATTGGGATCACGTTATTGCCATCCTCCGTTACATTTATTATAATAATGTCCTTATATTTTGTGTAATACTTATTTAAAGTTCTATAAATGGAACCAACTGAAATTATTACATCCGGCTCTTTTTCTACAATAAAATATCCTAGTTCATTAAATAGTTCTTTAAGTTGTCTAACTAATTCTTTGTTTGACCCCTCCACTAATATTCTTGATACATACAAAGCAATATACTATTTCAAATATGTCTTTTATAGTTTTATTTAAATAGGAAAGCCTACAGTTATTGATAGAAAATAGCCTAAAAGAACAAATGGAATTACGGGTATTCCCCAGGCTACCCATATATAATCGTCCTCTGAAACCTTACCCTCTTCTACTAATTTTCTATATTTATCTCTCCAGTACTTATCGTCTTCCTCTATGGAGAAATAATCCCTTATTGTAACTTCACCTTTTTCGTTTATAGTAGTTAATGGAAATAAAAATTTGGAATTAATAAAATCTCTTACCTTTATTCTTCTAGCAGATAGTGCGAAGATTATCCTCTTTAAAAACGGTAAGTTTCTAGTAAATTTGTATTGCTTAATAAAATTGAAAACGCTAGCTAAGAGGATAAGAACTGAAGCGTAAAGCACTATCAGCAGAGGTTCTAATCCTATTACTGAAAGAGGAGATCTTACTAAAGGAAAAACTGTTGAATTTGATAAACCTAGGATGACATTAAGGAAAACATCAGCCCCACCTATTAAGGAAAATCTATATAGTAAGTAGAAAAGTACATTTACAATAGCGAAAGAGTATAGATATAATGGAAGAAATAAATAATGATAATCAAATACGATAAACACACAAAGCGGAACATAATATAACCATATTTTTGGATCTACTTCCCTATACTTTAAATCTAGAATTGATGTATGAATTAGCATTATCAAAGTTAGGGAAACTTGTATATAATAATAGATTCCTATCACGGCAGGACGTCCCTCTCATACGAACCCGACTTCGGGGCAGTCAAGGGACTAGATACCCCTTCATTATTTCATTATCCACGCTAATACTTAAATTCTTCGCTAAACCTTATATTGCTTACAGTCCAAGAACACTGTAGGCCTTTTAATGATTATATAAATCTATTAAAAAATATCAAAAACAAATAAATAATTATAGCATTAGGTATGAGAATTGGAATCGTATATTTCATAAATTCGATAAAATTAAAACCTTTTCCACCTCTGCTTTCTGATGCTTCAGAAATTATTACATTGCTAGCCGCACCCAAAAGTGTAAAATTACCAGCTATAGTGCTTCCTGCAGCTAGTGCTATCCAATCAATTACCGAATTTGCACCATGTGAAACCATTAGCGGTATATATATTGCTACAAGAGGCACGTTACTTAAAACTTGACTTAACACTATGCTAACTATCATTATATTCCCTATATTAGTAGGTGATGGAAGAATATTATAAAGGTAATTTATTACTCCAGACTTTACTATTCCTTCAGTAAACATAAATAAACCTATAAAAAATAATATAGTTGACCAATCCATTCGTCTTACTATTTCTCGCCTTTTGGCTGAGATTAAAATTAAGATTGATGATGTCAATAAAGAACCTAAGATGATGTCAATTTTAAATAAGCTTAGTGTAAAAAATAGAATAACAGTAATACCAAGTAATGATAAGGAGAGGTATCCTAGCTTTTTATCAAAATTTATATCACTATCTTTTATAATCGTTATATTTATTCCATTATCTTTTAGGAAATTTTTGAAAAGACGATTAAGTATTAAATAAGCGATAAAAATGCTAATAATAGTAGGGATTAGTAGGAATTTGGCAAATGTTGTGAAGGGATTTTTAATTCCAGATTCTAATGCAATCAATAGATTTTGAGGATTCCCGGTTGGCATTATGACACTTCCGATCGTCACTCCTACTGCTAATGCGTATAAAAAAGGTATTTCATTAATTCCTGTCATGTTACTTACTTCTAAGATTACTGGAGTCCAGCTTGCCGATATTCCATCATTCGTTACCAGATTTGACAATATGCCAGAGTATAGTAAAATATAGAAAAGGATTTTATTTGGTTCCTTATATCTTTCAATAATTTTATATGCTAAAAATTTTAAAAAACCAGAAACCTCTAATGCAGATGCAAAAGTAAACAGTGTTATTAAAAATAATATTACGTCCATATTTATTGCTTCTAATGCTTCGATTGGAGTTATAACGTTAAATACTATCATTAATATACCTCCAAAAAACATGGACGCCCACGGCGGAATTTTCGTAATTCCTCTTGCTATTATAAGCCCATATGTGACTATCATTATAATTAATGCAAAAACTTGTGATAGCAAGTTCAACACCCTACCTTAATACATTAGAATACAAGCTAATTTATGACTTCTTCATCCCACAAAAAGTGAAGAAAAATTAATTAACCAACTCTCACTACTACTTTTCAGCTGGGCCCGTAGCTCAGCCAGGTAGAGCGGCGGGCTTTTAACCGCGAGGGTTGCGGAAAGCAACCCGTAGGTCCCGGGTTCGAATCCCGGCGGGCCCGCGCAATTTTGTTAAATTGATCTTTTAATAAAATCATATCTAAAGTAGGGCAAATAAAATACTGTAACGAAAATTATTAGCTGATGTTTATAAACTACACATGTATTGAATACTTACCATTTTTAGAGTTTTATAAATATTAATAAGCATTGTTTTAGAAATATCTTTGTAATTATTCCTTATATTAGCCAGTGATTTTCATTGACATAACAAGATCATCATGGATTGAAGAGAGAAGCAGAGAAACGCTAAGGTGAGCCTATCTATACGGTATTATCTACCAAAGTTTGAGTTATACAGCAATTTGACGGTGTTTATTCATCATAATGATAAAGAGGACAGATTGAAATTGATTACAGACTTTTCGACTTTCATCAAATTAAAAAATAGAAATGGGTCTTAGGAGGTACCCATAACACCACATGGGCCCGCGGGGATTTGAACCCCGGATCTCTACCGTGTGAGGGTAGCGTCCTAACCAGGCTAGACGACGGGCCCTTATTAAACATAAGTCGGATTACATTTTTAACTTTAATGCATAATGTTAAGTGACTTAGTAAGCTCTGTAGTTTTATCTAACAATTCGTGTTAAAGAATTTTTGTATTACCACAAATTATAAGAACAAATTGAGATAGTTTTAGTAATACAAGTATACAAGAATTGTAATTTCTCACAATTTGAGGATATTAGAGAAAGATAAAGAATCAGCATCATATTGTGGACTTTTATTATTATTAATCTACATTATCCAACTCATGAACTAGTTTATGATAAAGATTTTGTTCTCAATAGATTTATAATTTTAATATTTTATGTAAAATTAAAAATTAGAAATGACGTAGATATAAAATTGAGACTTATTCTCACTAATTTATACTGGCATATCTGGTACCTTTACTACTACTGCATATCCACTTTTCTCTGATGCCATATCCGGATCAATTTCCACTATTTCTAACCGTTCTTCAGTGTTTGCTAAGTTAAGGATTTTCACTTTTAAGCCTTTATATAAAATACTAGCTTCTTGAAGCGCTACTTTAGCTTCATCAAGATCATTAGTAAAAAAGTACACTCCTGCTTCTTGTAAAGCTGTTAACGTACCTAGATAAGATTTCATACGTGAGTAATACTAATTCTAAAGGATTTTATATTATTCTGAGCCCTAAGTCATATTTTAGAGATCATAAAATGAACGTCAAAGTGATATTTGGTCCAAATGGCGATATGGGAGTTTTAAAGACAATATATGATTTTCAAAAAATGTATAAGTTTAGCGTTGATATGGAGTTTGATATACTATATGGTTCGTATTATCCACTTATACAAATAGAGGATAAGTATATACAGCTTGAGGGATACTCGGATGAGCAAATACAAGACATCTTGAAAAATATATTTAATAATAAGAACGTTATTGAAGGTAAAGATAATCAAGTAGAACTTTTTCAATTCTATCACAGGGATACTCCTCCAAATGCCGGACTGTCAGAAGTTTTAATTTGAGCATTTGATACTTTTCATATATAAAAATGAGGATAGTAATAGGAAGTGGTCTAACGGGTTTATTAATCAGTGAAAGGATTAAACCAGATGTTATACTTGAAGAACAACCAATAATTGGGGGAACTCATTCTTTTGAAGATGTATTTGGAGTTAAAATTCATTTAGTTCCACCATTAGTTGATGAGACTATTAGTCTGAATAATTTTAATTTAATGTTTAAAGAATACGATTTAGATATATACTACAGAAAATATGAACATTATAAGGATAAAATCTGTGAGAAATGTAATGAATTACCACATTGGATTATGATGTTTGAGAAAACTAGAAAAATATATCTTATAGAAAATTTATGGGAAATATTTGAGAATATTTCAAAGAAATTTAAGATAATTAAGGAGTATCCCATAAGGATAAATAATTCAAAAGTTATAACTAATAAAGGCAATACACTAAAATATGATATATTATATAATACAACATCATTAAGGAGATTGCTAAAAGCATTGAATCATAACATAACTTCTCTAAGATTTATATCTGCGTTAGTTATTTTAGCTGTCACTCCTAGGAAATCTAGCGATAGTAAATGGAACATATATTTATCGGGAGATTACGCTGATTCGTTCTCGATGATAATCAAGTTTAATGACATTATAAATAACTATGATGCATACTATATTTATTCGTTTTTTGATGAAAACAAGATCAAGCAGATAGATATTGAGAGGGTATTATTAGATGTAAAGAGGAGGCAAATAATACATCCTAATGATATAGTGATAATTAGATCTAAATTAATTTCAGAAGCTATATTACTCGGCGAATTCCCTGATAATATAGAAAATAATATTATAAATTGTGGAAGATTAGGGGAATGGAAAAATTATAGCATTATTGAAACGATAAAGAGAATTCAGAGCTGCTGAATTCCTCTGTTAATTTACCCGCAATTTCGGTAGCTTGACTAATATTTAATCCACTTAACCTTAATGTAAAGTAAGATCCTAAAAGAAAATCTCCATTTCCTACATTATTATTACCTATTTTACTAGGTTTGAAGGTATGGCTTTCTCCAGTGTTAGTATAAACTACAAAACCATTATAACCATCTGAAATGATTACCTCCTTAAAACCAGTTTTGAATAGAGAATCTAACGTCAATTTGCTTGAGGTAAACTCCTCATAATTTAGATGTATTATCATATAATTTTTATTATAAGGTATTTTTACATCACTCTCGTACTTGATATATTCGTTCTCTATACAATTCCTTATTAGACCTTGTATATCTAGTGCAACAGGTAAACTCGTATTTAGATTATTTAGATCGACTTCCTTACAAACCGGATTTACTATCACACCGTCTGCATTAATATTACCAAGATTACTTATTTGCACTTTAGGCTTCCTTAATAATACTAAACTTTTGTTACTATTTGGCATAAGCAGGATTCTAAATTTTATTGTGTAATCATCTATAAGAAAATATTTTTCAAAATCAGATATAAAATTCAATTGCTTCAAATCCAAATCCTTACCTATTAAACCGTACAAGCTAGGAACTCCACCGGCTCTTAACACACCTAACGAAGAATATATAAGTGACCCACCTGGTTTATTATTACCATTAATCTCGTCTATTGTGAGACCTCCAACTATAAGCACTTTAATTTTACTCTTCCTCACTTTCCTCCTCACCAACTGATATTTTACCTTCCTCTTCTTCCTCTTCTAAGACTCTTTTCTTCTTTAGCCAGAAAGCCTCCTTGTGAGAAATAATATGCCGTTTTAAATCATCTAAATTAAAAAAAGTACGTGCTATAGTCTTGTAACCCTCCCTTTAAACAAGACGGAGAGCATAGAGGACAAGCATAAAGTTTGGTAATCTCATCAAAACACACGTCAATCTTCTTGCTATTGACTTCTATGTCTAATTTTTTCCATTTAGGCAACCATCTTGACGACATTATTATAATGTTATATATTGTTATAAAATATATATTATTGGGCCTCGTGAGTAATAGGACTTATATATAATGCTTTACTTAGGAGAAATCGCACGAGCGTATAATAAGTTACTTTATCCTTCGATTATATAATACCATTGTTAATTATTTATACAAGTTTAATAGTATCATATATTTTCCGAATGGTGATAAGATTTGTATCAACATATCTCTCATCAGATAGAAATGTTTAAATAATCTTAAGAAAGAAGATTATCTTGGCGGTATAATATTGTCATCATCACTTGATGACTATCCTCTTTCTCTTAAAACCATGTACGATATTGCAGAATTTATTATTAGGGCTACTAGAGCCATAAGGGCAGAGCAAGTCAATAAAATGATATCTGAGCTTGAAAATTTCTATAAAAATAATCGCGCAGGTAAAGTTTTAGTGATGGGAGCTGGGCGAAGCGGATTAGTTGGTAGAGCATTTGCAATGAGGCTTCTACACTTAGGATATAATTCTTATGTATTAGGTGAGACAATTGTACCAGCTATAGGTAAAAACGATATAGTTATCGCGATTTCTGGTTCAGGGAGAACTAAATTAATATTAACGGCTGCCGAAGCTGCTAAGGAAGCTGGAGCAAAGCTAATCGCAATAACAAGTTATAACGATAGTCCACTTTCTAAGATAGCTGATATAGTAGTTGAGGTCCCTGGAAGAACTAAATACTCTCAAAACGAAGATTATTTTGCGAGACAAATTTTAGGGATAACAGAGCCACTTGCTCCTTTGGGCACACTTTTTGAAGATACTGTTCAAATATTTCTTGATGGGGTAGTAGCGGAATTAATGATAAGGTTGAAGAAAACAGAGGAAGATTTGAGAGTAGTTCACGCTAATATCGAATTATAGATAAATTACACATTTTTACTAATACTTTTTAAGGTAAAAGTTAGTCTTTTATTTTTATTATTTTCTGTCACCTCACTCTAATTAATAGTTTTACAACATCTCATGAGACTTGACGTTACAAAATTGTCTATATTATTAGTAATAATATTTCTAGTAGGTCTTATTATCATCTACAGAGCCTTATATTTAATCGTGGTTTTACTAATGATATTACTAATAATACAATTTCATGATAGAATTTTCTACGTTTTCAAAGGTTATGTCTCTCAAACTTCTTCATATTATGTGATAGATAATGGAGTTTTTTATGACGATAAAAAGGCTAATGCTGTACTCATAATAGATGATATTTTAACTAACTATAGAGACTATAATGATGTATACCTTAAGTCACAAATAGTATCTTTTTACAAAATATTAGATATAGCTAAAGATGTAACTATTTTATTGAGAAAGGAGCATATAGACAAAAATAACTATTTAGAAAGCTTGTCTCAAAGAGCTCAATCGTTGAGAATAGTGATAGAGAATGACCCTTCAAATGAAAAAGCTAAAAGAAAATTGGAACTAATACAGAATATAATCTCTAGAGTAGAAAAAGAGGAAATCCCGTTTAAATATGAATTATATGTTATAATCAACGCCAAAAATAAATCGGAAGCATTAGCACTTGCCAATACTATCAAACAAGGTTTAGAAGGTCTAGGTATAAAAAGTAGATTTGCCAGCATAAATGAGATAAAGGGACTCACGAAGAATTTTTTCGACAAAAAGATCCTATCTACTAAAGTAGCTTTACCTTTACAATTACCATATATCACTCCTTTCTCTATAGAGAAACAGCCTAAACACGTTTTGATGAATCATGGAGTTCTATTGGGAAAGGATTTGGATAATAATAGTTTAATTTTATGGAATTTAACAGAGAGTGAAAATACTCATATTTTAGTTACTGGGCCAACTGGCTCAGGTAAAACTGAGTTCTTAATACGCCTTTCCACTCTTTTAAACATAATTTATGATAGAACAATAATACTATTTGATATTAAAGGCGATATTAAGTATAGGCTTTTAAAATATAGAGTACCAATTAATATTATAAATCCTTTGATGTATAAATTGGGATTATTATATGAAGGTGTAATTCCTATTACAGCAAGATTATTACAAATAGAGAGAATTTTGTACAATTCGTTCAGATTAACTAAATTACAATCATCCGTAATTTATACATATCTGAATAGATTATTAGAAAACAGACTATTAAGATATAGATTAAGATGGAAAGATTTGGAAAAGTATTTTAATGAAATAGATGACATTCAATTAAGATATTATATTAGTAAAATTGTAAACATTCTTTCAGCTCTCGATGATCTAGATCTTATACCACTAGTTAATAGCATTAACGAGAAGGAGATTAATGTAGTTGATTTAACAACCATAAAAAACGAAGAAATTAGAAGGCTCATAATTTATACTTTCTTATATGAAATATATAATAAAATTTCGTTAGATAACGTATTTGATATACCTAAGGTGTTTATTGTACTTGATGAAGCATGGACTATACTTAAGGCAGAGAACGAAGATTACCCAATAGTAGCAGATCTGATAAAGAGAGGAAGAGGTCATGGCATATCAATAATTATGGCGACCCAAAACATAGAGGATTTAGGAGAGTTAGCTAATATTTATTTAGACAACGTAGGTCTAGCATTATTCATGAAATAATGAAGGGGTATCTAGTCCCTTGACTGCCCCGAAGTCGGGTTCGTAT
>NZ_QIMI01000056.1:0-10994 GCF_007050195.1 Sulfolobus sp. B1
CATTAAAATCTAGAACATACGAGAGCATATTAACACATATTTATAACGAGACTGAATACAGAGCTAAGATGCTTAGAACATTTGGTGAAAGAATACATAGAGAACTACTTTTTAGCAACGGCTACGTCAGAATAACGGCTTTAGGAGGTTTTCAGGAAGTAGGAAGATCAGCAGTATTAGTTGAAACCCCAGAGAGTAGAGTATTATTAGATGTAGGATTAAATCCTAGCGTGACACAAGGTGAGAGACTTTACCCAATGTTAGATCAGTTAAAGTTAGAAGAACTTGACGCCGTTGTAGTGACACATGCTCACTTAGATCACTGTGGAATGATACCATTTTTATTTAAATATGGATACGAAGGACCAGTTTATGCAACGCCACCAACTAGGGATATTATGGCATTGATGCAGTTGGATTCCTTAGATATAGCAGAAAGAGAAGGAAGACCTACACCTTATTCAGCTAAAGAAGTGAGAAAAGAGCTATTACACACTATCACTCTCGATTATGAAGAAGTTACAGATATCGCACCAGATATTAGGCTAACGTTCTATAACGCAGGACATATTTTAGGTTCAGCAATAGCGCATTTGCATATTGGTGATGGAAAGCATAATATAGTATATTCTGGAGACTTCAAATACGCCAGAACTAGGTTATTGGATAAAGCAAATGATGAGTTCCCAAGAGTCGATACACTAATAATGGAAACTACATATGGGGCTAAAGAACAAGAGAATAGAGAAGAGTCTGAACTTGAACTTTTGGAAGTGATAAATAAGACCTTAACAAAAGGAGGAAAGGTATTAATACCCGTCCTAGCTGTTGGCAGGGGACAAGAAATAATGCTGGTTATAAACGACATGATGAAGAAGAAACTAATTCCAGAAGTGCCAGTATATGTAACAGGATTAGTTGATGAAGTTACTGCTCTTCACAATGCTTACCCAGAATGGTTAGGAAGGGAGGTAAGAGACTCTATTCTGTATAAAGACGAAAATCCATTTACTTCAGAGTTCTTCAAAAGGATTGAAGGGTTTAAAGAGGACATAGCACAAGGAGAACCCTCGATAATAATAGCCACTTCCGGAATGCTTAATGGGGGACCTGCCTTAGAGTTCTTTAAAGCTCTAGCACCGGATAGTAAAAATTCAATAGTGTTTGTAAGCTATCAAGCTGAGGGAACTTTAGGGAGAAAAGTAAGAGATGGAGCTAAAGAGATTCAAATCATTGATAGAGATGGTAGAGTTGAAAACATAAAAATTGGTATGGAAATAAAAGCTATAGAAGGATTCTCCGGACACTCAGACAGAAGACAGCTGTTAGCGTTCCTAAGGAATATACAGCCTAAACCTAAAAATGTTATATTAAACCATGGAGAAGCTTCATCAATTAGATCTTTTGCAAACTACATTAAAGAAGAGAATAGATTAGGATATAAGCCAAATATCTACACGCCTAACATTCTTGATAGTTTAAGAGTGGCCTAAAGGAAAATTTTTAAAGAGTTAAGATTATAGATTATTCATAAGGGCCCGTCGTCTAGCCTGGTTAGGACGCCGCCCTTACGAGGCGGAGGTCCTGGGTTCAAATCCCAGCGGGCCCATGTGGTTATCTTACTTGCTCCTGCTTCTCGCTTTTTAAATTTATCTAATTTTTGTTAACATCAACTAAAGGGTTAGTTAAACCTCCCTTCTTTTGCGTTTTAGTTCTTGTTCTTTAACGCGTAAACGTAATCCGATCATTACTTAGTCTCTATATGGTTTAATCTGTATGCTTATGATACATACTATCTCCGGCTATGCTTAATTCATTAGACTAAGAGATATTTCAACAAGTATGCTACTTTGCTAGGAATAATTGGATTGAGCTAGATGCAATGCTCTATAGGGAAAAAGATGCGGGGGACGGGATTTGAACCCGTGCAGGCCTTCGCCAGCAGGGCCTAAGCCTGCCCCCTTTGACCTAGCTCGGGCACCCCCGCACACTATAATTTAGAACATATCTATTTAAAAAACTAGTCCTTAACTGTCTCTAAAATTGAAACAACATTCCATATTGATATCCTTGCGTGGGTAGGCATATTAGGATCTTGACTAATATCCTCGAGAATACCGATAGCGTTTGCTGCCCTAACTGCTGGACTCAAAGCTGAATCCTGCAAATTTCGTATTGCATCCGTTGCAGCTCTTCTAATATTTCTTGGCACACTGGTATCATTAACAATTTTTTGTAATAAAATTACTGCTTGTTTTATCTTAGCCTCATTGTCGTAAGGCATCGAAATCTCTTATCACCCAATATTTACTTTTAATAGTAGAGAGTTTAAGATTTATTTATGACAAATCAGACGGAAGAGGGAGTGAAAAGAGCTGCCGATTTATTAAGGCAAGGCGCCACTATGCTAGAAGAAGCTTGTCCATTATGTAAAATGCCGTTGTTTAGATTAAAAAATGGTGATATAGTTTGCCCGACACACGGTAAAGTGTATGTTGTCAAGAACGAAGAAGAAGAGAAGTCAGTAAAAAAGAAACTTGAGTTAGAGGAGATAGAGAGTATACTGATTAGTGGACTATACTCTAATGCGAAGAAAGTTAAAGAAGACCCATCAGATTCTGAAAGCCTTTTGCAGATTATAAGGTATCTAGACGCGTTGGAAAGGTTAAAGAAACTTAGAGCAAATGATTCTCTATAATATGTATTACATCTTGTAGTATTTTTTCTTTCTCTCTAGTTGCATCAATAACATAAAGTCCATATTCTTTTGCTAATTCTAAATACTTTTCTCTGACCTTAGATAAACTAGAGATCTTTTCGTTAAAATTAAATTTGTCGTTTTTAATTATTCTTGATAAAGCTATTTCAACTGGTAAATCTAGAAGTATCCCTATATCTGGTTTAGGAAATTTAGAATTCACCACTTTAATCCAATCTTCATCTCCGCTTAAAGCTCCTTGGTATGCAATGCTTGAAAAATAATATCTATCAAGAATAAACACATCAGCGTCTTGCTTAGATAACCAGTTGATATGGATTGCTCTGTCTGCAGCAAATAATAATGTTAGTGTAATAGGGTCTTTCCAACCTAATTTTTCTATAAGGTTTATTATTTCTTCAGAAAACGGCTCTCTTGTTACTATAACCCTTAAACCCTTTTTAAGTGTAAGATAATCCTTTAGCATATTAGATAACGTAGTCTTTCCAGAGCCGTCTATACCCTCTATCGCAATTATTTTTCGCATTTCCTAAACCTAATTCTTCTTTCTTCAAATTTATGATTTAGGCTTATATACCCTAATATTACCCCGCTAAATTTGTCTGCTTTAGTAAGTAACTTAATATAATTACCACTTATCTCCCTTAGGATAGCAGCTCCTATAACTCTTCCCCTATCTATAATACCTACTAAGGCTCCTTTTAATGTTTCAGAATCTATATAGTATCCTAAACAAGGACTTTCAACTGATAACTGTAAATACTCTCCCCAACTATTGTACAAAATATCTGATAACGATATGCCTATAATATCTTCTGAAGATAATGTAACTAATTTTGCATCGCTTTCAAAATATCTCTTATACTTCAATACTCTACTTATTTTCCTCCTGTTTTTATCTTTATGAAGACCAACCTTATTTAATATTTTTACTCTATTCCTATAATTTAGAGGCAGTATATCTCTAATTCTCGTATCAAATGTTATTATATAATCTGGATCAATTGAATAGATTAATTCAAATTTATGTAGCATTGCTTTTAATCCATGGATCCATCCATCAGTATCTATAACAGTAATCTTCTGGTGCGGTTCTTTTTCATAAATTCTTAAAATCTTGGAAACGTGTAGACGAGGATTAGTAGAAGGAGTTATGTCCCCAAAAAATTCTAAATCATTGTACTTGTAATATTCGATATCAAGAGAAGTCACTGTTGGGGTAGCTGATGATACGAACGTTGGCAAAAATAGTGAAGACTGTCCTACATCGGCATCAATTATTTTGATAAAAGGGACAGATAAATTGGAAATTAGATTAGTAAAATATGTTTTTCCAGAATCTATATCCCCTAAGAGTAGAACTGAACCACCTGTCTGGCTTATTTGTTCTGCTACTTCATCCCAATTGAGAGACAAATCAGTATTTAATACTTTACAGTTCATTTCGAACTTCGTGTTCTCATCAAAAATTAGTGTATATGTCTTAGATTCTGGTATTTTAACTAAATTATTTCTTTCAAATCTTATCCCAACTATTCTGATTTCTCCTTCAGTCACCTTTATATCACAAGGACCTTCAATCAATATTTCCTTTTTCATGATGAAGCCCTTAATGCTATACTATAAGCTGCTCTCAAGTCTCTATCGCTCAGTTGATTAAAATGAGTTTTCAAATTCGTATGTTTCTCATCGACATATTTTACGTTGTCAAAAATTTTGCAAAGTATTTCATAAACATCCCTACCATAACTATTACCCACTCCAACACCAATTATTTTTCTTCTTGCTGGGTAAATTAGTAATACTTCGCTTAATAGTTTGATTAATGAGGAAATATTAGGGGCTTTATGACATTCTATTACTTCTCCATCAAGTATTACAGCTATGCTAAGATAAGAAGAGTTAGTATCTATACCTATAAGTAACTCATTGAACTCCTCTTTTCCCCTTGATAACGCTATAATCTTTCCTAATGCCTTGAGGAAATCTTCCTTTGTTCTAACATTATTTACTGTAATGTTAACCTCTCCTTTCTCGCTAAGCTTCACGTTACGTTTTTTTAACTCGCTTAAGAATTCTCTATATATTTTTGGTGAATCAGTAGTTATTGATACATTTTTTATTTTCACATATAGTTATAGCATTATTAGGAGATTTAAACTTTGGATATCTTATCTTTCATATTTGAAAGGGGCAAGTTGGTTTCGATATATGGGGAGGCTGGTGTTGGGAAGACTGCTTTGGCTTTAGAAGTCGCGTTAAAACTTAGACCTTCAGTGTTTATATCCACTGAGGGAACCAATTATGAGGCAAGACTAGAGAAAATCAGAGTAGGTGAGGGAGTATATTTTGCCTCTGTAAATAACAACTATGAACTACAAAATGCAATACTTAGGGCTATTGAATATAAACCAAGACTGATAATAGTGGATACTATTAATTCTTTATATAGAATTAATCATGATCCTTTAGAATTATTGAGAAATCTTGTAGTGTTAAGATCAATTTCAAAATCTTGTTCCAGAGTTTTGCTTCTCTGGCAGTCTTCTTCTAGCAACAGAGTAGCAGGAGAAAAATTAATGAGAAAATTATCTGATGATGTATTAAGGTTAACTAAACAATATATTATAGGTTATTTAAGGAGATGCAAGTTTAAGATAACCGATAAAGGTGTAGTCGGATGTCTTTAATATTACAATTATTAATAAGCATAATATATTATTTGCCAGCCCTAACTGCAAATGGAAGTGCGCCATTTATTAAGAAAGGAACGCCGGTCGATCTAGGAAAGAGTTTCTTTGATAAGAGAAGAATATTAGGAGATGGGAAAACTTTCGAAGGATTAATTATTGGTTTAACTTTCGGCACTACTACGGGTTTAATTATTTCCAAATTATTGTCATTTGATTGGATTCTTATTTCTTTTGTTGAGTCCTTTTCTGCATTAGTAGGAGATATGTTAGGCGCGTTCATAAAGAGAAGATTAGGAATACCAAGAGGGGGGAAAGCAGTAGGATTAGATCAATTAGATTTTATTTTAACTTCAACACTAACCTTACTGCTATTTCATGTTAATTTATATTGGTATCAATTTGTTTTTATTTGCTTGCTAACCTTTCTATTACACACGAGTACTAACCGAATTGCTTATTTACTAAAAATTAAAAGTGTTCCTTGGTGAGTATTATCTATGCCGAAAAGATCTAGTAAACTTTACAACGAGGTTATAAACAGTTATGTAATCATTATTTTAATTCTCATAATGATAGTAGGAATTTTAGGAGTGATTGCCTTTCCCTATTATATATCCCCATTAAATAATGGGCAAGCTTTAAATACAGCAGGTTATTTAGCCTTAGGAATATTGGTAGTAATTTTTCTTTTACTTGGAATATACTTCATTGATAGAAATGAATATAATTTAGGTGCTATGACTATTCTAATATCCTTAATTATATTAGTCTTAGTTGTATGGAGTATCTACGGTTTCAATACAGTAAAATCTATATTTGGGATTTAGCATTCTAACTCTTATGGAGCCAATAAAAGTAAAATTATCGTCAGGGAGAGAAGTAGAGATCAATGATGATATCGTAGCAATTCTTAATGAATATGTAAGGACGCAAATAACTCTAGAAGAGTTAGCTAAGAGAATAGGACTGTCTGGTTGGGAAGAAGCTTACGAATTGATAAAAACTGTGCCAGCGTGGATTATGTGGACACCTCTTCCAGTATATAAGAAATTGGTCTAAACTTTTTTATAACACTCGGGCTTTGATTCATATATTATACCACTTTTTCTCATATCTATAATCAATTTTTCTACTGTAGATTTATCTATACCAATTTGCTGTGCCTCCTTCTCTACGTCTTTGACTTTAGCACAATCATTACTACCAGCTAAAGAATCTATTATCTCCAGAATCTTCATCATCTTTTCTCTGGCACTCTTAGGTTTCCCAGTCATAATAGTATCTATATCAATTTTACCGCTCTCGATATCAACTCCCACACTCTCTAGGAATAACCTCATAATGTTTATAGCCCTTTCGGCGTCTTCTTTAGTAACAATAGGCTTAAGTGCCATTTTAGCATAAGCCTCACTGAGCCTTATTAAGGATTCTAACTGTCTAGGAGTAATTAATATTGGACTATCCGGGCTATCCATACTTTTTTTCCTCATCTCCACGAAAAAGTCAACAATCAATTTTTTAGCTTCCTCAGTAATCTTTGGACTAACATATTTTCTAGCGTATGCAATATATTTCTTTAATAAGTCCATTTCTATAATATTTCTAGAAACTTTGCCTGAATGAACATCCACTATGTAATTTGCTAATTCCTTATCTTGTTCACTGGGCTGATCTTTTAATATAAATATTAGATCAAATCTGGATAAGATCGTCGGGGGGAGATTAATATTATCTGATACTGGTCTTCCAGAAATATATCTACCTAACTTAGGATTTCCAGCCGCTATCACAGAAGCTCTCGCGTTTAACTTAGCAATTATTCCAGCTTTAGCTATAGAGACCGTTTGTTGTTCCATCGCTTCATGAATTGCAACTCTATCTTCCTCCCTCATTTTGTCTATCTCGTCTATTACCGCAACTCCGCCATCTGCTAGCACTAGAGCTCCAGCCTCAAGATAATACTCTCCAGTACCTTTCTCTCTTACTACTGCTGCAGTTAAACCAGCTGCGGTAGATCCTTTACCCGTTGTATAGACCGCTCTAGGGGCTACTTTAGCAACAAATTGTAGCATTTGTGACTTAGCAGTACCGGGGTCTCCTATCACTAAAACATGTATATCTCCTCTGATACGAGTATCGGGATTATTCTTAGGAACTCCACCAAATAACGCTAAAGCTAAAGCTTCCTTTATCTCCCAGTGTCCATAAATTGATGGTGCAATTGACGCAATTATCCTATCCCTTATCCACGGATCTTTTGACAATTCTTTTATTTTTTCTTCATCTTCCTCAGATATGATTACTTCATCAAGAACTTTTTGAGAAACTTCTATACTGTTTACCTTCATAAATACATCAAATATTGACTTACTACCTCTTTTAACTAACGAATCTTGCTTTATCTCCAGTATTCCACTAACCTTAACCCTATCACCGGGTCTAGCTGAGTCGACTAAATCATCTTCTAAAATAATTTCTAATTGCCTTGGTAACTGACCAGAGGGTAAATCCTCAGGTCTTTCTTGTAAAACAGCCTTTTGCCAATCTACAAACCTAGTTTTGTCCGGGACTAATCTGAATTGACCCAACTTACCGCATCTAGGACATATACTTGGCATTTCAACGATCTCTGGCATTTCTCCCTCTTCTGGCCACTCAAACTCTGCCATACAGTCAGGGTGAATATGCTTAAAAATTGCCTTATATACTCTCTCCTTTACCGGTGTTACCTTTACTAAAATTCCTTCTACACTAATTAACTTATTTATCTCCGAGCTTCTTATTTTTCTAAGCTCAAAAACCCTAGGAATATTAATTATCCTTACGTGAACTTTATCAATATCTCTCTGATAGGTAGGATCTAATTGAGAAATATAGTCATACAGGGCGTTTTCAAGAATAGGAATTACGGTTTTAGTATTATTTATAATTTCTTCAGCTATTTTCTCATTAAACGACAGTATGTCAGAGAAATTTATTACTATACTTTTCCTTCTATATGCTATCATTTCATTTATTTTATCTTTATATTTTATTTTTCCCTTCTCATCCTTATACGTTGTCAGAAATTCAATAAAAAGGTCTCTATAGTCAGCTTCTTGCCTAGGTATTTCCAATTATATCACCATACAGTTCCTTGATAAGTTGTCTTATCGTATTATAGATTAAAAGCTCTTCTTCTGTCATATTATTGATCAAATTTTGATCTTCTATCTCAAGAAAAGCTAATTGCATCACCTTCCTAGACCGTATCTTATATATTTCATTAAGTATATTTTTAGCTTTTCTAATTTTATCAACATTATCAATACTACTCTCTTTATTAAGAATATCAATATACGATTTTACTTTAAAGAAGAAATCTCTACTAAGTGGTACTAGGGAAGCTGACGTATTCGCACTCTGTTTTTCTTGAAATAATATTCTGCCTAGGTCTTCTACAGATACCTCATCCTCAATTTTCACTATATTTTTTCTCTCAAGCACAGATGCTAGCCAATAAGGTAATTCATCTTGACTACCTTTAATTAGTTGCAAACCGCTTAAGGTAATTGAGCTACCGTTCCAGTCTTCAAGGACCATGACTTTATGTTTATATACCCTAGTTAATCTTCTAATTGCTTTGAGCCTAACTCCGATCACATTTTATTATCTTTAGCTTTTTACTTTAAATAGATGGAGGAGATAAAATGCTTAATAACTACAAAGACTGGAAAAGCTATTAAGTGTATACCAGAGATTTTAAATAGGTTACTAATTAAAGACCCTAACGCTAAAGTTATAGAATATACTAAAAACGTTTTACTGATTAGTTCACTATTAGACCCATTAACTATTTATGGGCTGTTAATTTCTCATCCACCCTCATGTGCAGAAAAAATCTTCCCTTTTCAATTAATTACAAAACCATTGGAGAAAGATTTAGTAGAAAAAACTATAAATTATATAAGACAGAACTTTAATGATTTAAAGAAGTTTTATGTTAGATGTATTAACAGAAACTCTAATATAAACTGTAAAACAATAGAAATTGCAATTGGCATTGGACTAAAGAATTTTTGGCAAGTAGATTTTAAAAATCCTGAAATAATAATTTATGTTAATGCGTTAAAAGATTTTTGTGGAATATCCTTTTTGAGGAAGGGGCAAGAAAAGTTTCGGCTAACTCTCTCAAACAAAATATAAGGTAATACCACATATTTTAGATTAGGGTGAAAGTATTGGTATCAACTAAAGACATCTTATCCGATACATTGCGTACGCCAACAGTCATAATAAAACATAAAGATAAACTATCACCAGATTACGTTCCTAATAGCCTACCTCATAGAGAAGATAAGATAAGAGAATTAGGATTCATATTCAAAAACTTACTGATAGAGGACATTAAAGATTCAGAAAGAGTTGTAATAGTAGGCAGAACTGGAACTGGAAAGACTGCCACAGTTAAATCATTTGGAAAGAATTTTGAAGAAATAGCTGAGAAAGAGTTTGGAGTAAGAGTAAAGTACGTTCACATAAACTGCTATAGGCATAGAACATTGTATCTGATAAGCCAAGAAATAGCAAATGCACTAAAACTTCCTATACCATTAAGGGGACTTTCCTCTCAAGAAGTATTTAAGGTAATTCATGAATACTTAGATAAAAGAAATATTCACGTGATTGTGACGTTAGATGAGTTTAGCTATTTCTTAAACACTGTATCAAACGATGAGATATATTTCTTAGTCAGACTATATGATGAGATCTCTGCTATAGTAAAGAGAATAAGTTATGTATTCATCGTTAATGATACACATACACTCTCTAGCTTAGATAAAAGTATAAGAGACCATATACTTAGAAGAGTAATTGAATTTCCACCTTATAAAGCATCTGAACTATACGATATTTTAAAGGCAAGAATAGAAGAAGCATTTAATGAAAATACAGTTGACGAGGAAGCCTTACAATACATATCAAACACTTATGGATTTGATAAAGGTGGAAATGGAAATGCTAGAATAGCGATAGAGACTTTAGGGCTAGCGGCAGAAATAGCTGAGAAGGAAGGATCTCCAATTGTCCTTCTTGATCACGCAAAGAAGGCAAATTCAACAATAAACCCCGAGGTACAGCAAATTTTAGATAGTTTAAGTTATCTGGAACTTCACCAGCTAATACTTCTGAAAGCACTAATTAGAATATTAAATAAAAATAGGGTTGATGAAATAAATATAGGTAATCTTGAAAATGAATACATAGAGTTATGTAAAGAACTAAGTGAGGAGCCTAGAAAACATACCCAAGTTTATGAGTATTTAAGAAAGCTAAAAGTGATAGGAATAATAAATACTAGACAGAGTGGAAAGGGAATGAGAGGACGAACTACGCTAGTCTCGTTATCATTACCTTTAGATAAAAGGTTAGATGATTTCATAACACAACAAATAATGGTGAAATTACAATCGAAAATTTAATTTTTGATAAACATAAATTAAAAATAATATATCTATTAGTAAAATATGGTGACATGAACATAACTAAACTGTATAGACTCAGTGGATTACATTATAATAAGCTAAAAAAAGAACTAGAAG
>NZ_QIMI01000057.1:0-10608 GCF_007050195.1 Sulfolobus sp. B1
TAGAAAAGGTTCAAGAGTTTACCGATAAAGATAAAGGAGAGGGTTTTTACTAAGCTCTCTGACCTCCTTCTCGCCCTAAAGGGCGAGGCTTGTCCCTCTTTCTATCATAGCTTATTCACTATTAAAAGTCTTTGGCTCAACATTTAGCGTTATGGGGATTAGATGTCTCAACGGTCTGTTTAATCATAACTTCATCTCTCATAATCGGTGCTAAAGTGCTTAAATATCTGTTATAAACACATGCTTATCTAAAGGGAAGTTTACAAAGTGATGAAAGCTAGTCTTTAGGAGAAGGTCAATAGAAGTACTTAACAAACTACACAACATTAAGGTAGCTTACAAAAGTTTCTAAGTGAAAATTATCGACTATACATTATATAGAAAATTTTTTATTTAAATAATAGATAAAATTATTAAAAATGATCTCTTTGTAAAATAATAGCACATCCTTAAAATTTTTAGTTCACATCACTATTTAAGAAATTGTTCCTCTAGCTCAAGTAAATATGCATAATTCGTATGATCTTTAACTTTTGCCTTAGGATCGATTACCTTTTGATTTAATATCTCTCCCATTGACTTATTATTCACTTTTATCTCAATTCTCTTCCTAAAAATGCTTAAACAGTGGAGAAACTCACCAATCCCATCTAAATTTCCATCTGTTAATTTATCCAAGAATATAACGTCTACCCCTCTACTCTTAGCTGAATTAGCTACGCCTTGATCTGCCGTTATTAACGTAACGTGGTCCAATTCACCCTTCAATTTCTTAGTCTCATTTACAAATTCTACATCTCCTACATTATTACTTTCCGTAGCTAAGGGAGGAGCATGTAAGGATCTAAAGGTGTATGAAGCTAATTGAAATATTACTTGTTTTTCTCCCTTCTGAGTACTTTTAGCATAATTATCAATTTCATTGAATATAGTTCTCGTTGGCAATAGCCTTCTGCCATACTCTCTATCATAAATTAAATTACTTATTCTCGTACCTAATTTGATATATACGTTTGTATCAGCAACGAAGAAAGAACCTTGTCTTGCTTTTTTTACTATGTCTTCCTCTTCCTTATATCTTAGCAAACCAGCCCGCGTAGCACACAATAGAACTTCATTCTCTCCCCTTTTGTACGCCTCACTCTCCTTCACGTATTCTCTTAGGTCATTAACTTCGATACCGTCTATAACTATCTTAACTTCACCTAAAAGGGAGTAAATGTTTATTAACGCTCTTATTGAATCATCTGAAAGATCATAAGTATCTTTACCTTTTTTCACATCTATGGGATTAAATGGCACTTGAGTACCTTGCCTTACATCTATTACTTTTACTTGATCAAACGGTATATATCCAAATACCTTATACCCTTGACTTTCATTCTTTATGTAGACATACCTAACTTCATTAGCCTTAGAGTATGCATAAACTGAAATCGCCATATATTTTCTTCCAGGCGTAATATCAGCTATATCAACATCTAAATTTGATACGTAATTTCTCCACTTCTCCACCCCCTCTCCTACGACTTCGCTTTTAACTTTGACCTCTTTGCCAAACAATGAGAGCATTTGACTTATTAATGGGATCTTCTGTTGATTTTTAGAATCCTCTGATAAGATGTAAATCTCATCTGGCAATATCCCGGTAAACACTTCAGTTAGAATAGCATTAGTTGGAGTAACCAACTTATCTGATCCTAAAACAGCAAGTCTCACAATATATATAATTTGTCAGTCTATTTATATATCTATGCTACTTCATCTTGAGGTTTTGCCAGTATATAAAATACCCTTCTCCTTAAAACAGTTCTGAATTATATACTTGACCTTATCTTCTTTAAATCCAATACATGACGTTTCTATAACTTTCTCATACCTGGGATCAAACACTATTTTACACGTTAACTTGTAATTTATCGAGTTCAATATTATCTCCACTATTATACCAATATTTACCTTAGCCTCAAATAATATCCTTAACCTATCAACTTCTATATAGTATTGTCCAGAGTTATTCATCCCTATCTGATCGCATATTAGCAATCTTTTAATGTCCAAATCACTCACCAGCTTCAACTAAAACAGTCAATTGTTCTTCACATTTTATCCCCTTATTCTTAAATAATGGGTTTAACCTATTCTCGACTTCTTTTGCTATACACTCAATATACTTCTCCATTCCTTCTGGGACCTCAATTAACTTATAATAGTATATTTTACCAGACAAAAAAGGTGGAGGAACATAAGCTCCTAACGTTGAGTTACTTCCTATATAATCTACATAGAGAACCCTAGCTTGAGTCCTAATTATTAACACTAAGTTTCTCTCTAAAGCCAATTTACCCTTAACTTGAGATGGGAATACTTCAATACCCTCAATCCTCACCTTTATAAGCATTATCCGAACATCTCCTTTTGGATCCTAGCGTAGTAATACAAGTCTACTATTTGGATCAGACATAACGCCATTATCTAGATTATAAAGATTAGAATATCAAATGGTGGTTTAAAATATAGCCAGTACGCAGAGTATATAATTATGGCTAAGACGGATTTAGATATTCCGTAATATTCAGCGTACTTCAAGCTCATGCTTATCATACCTAATATTAACGCATTAAACACACCTGAAATTAGTGGGACAGCTGTCAATATTGCCTTAACGTCCGGATTAGATATTGGTAAAGGTTTGATCAAGAGTAATGTAAATAATGATAAGGAAAGTATAACGTTTACCGAATATAATACAGATGAGGAAATGAGGACGATCCTATTTAAGGATCTTAAATCCATAAATCTCCCAAAAATATTATATAGAAAAAGTAGGTAATAAATTTTGTCATTTAAATCTTAATAGATATGTTTATACACCATATTAACTGATATAAGCATTATGTTTAAAGAGATATTTCATCTAATTTTAAAAATATATAACAATACTCCTACTATTTTAACTTGACTTCCTCAAGGCTCTCATCACTTTGAAAAAATAGTAGAGCACGTGGCTTTCTAGACGTTATAAGAGCTATCTGTTCAATCGATTGTTGAGTTAATTCTTGAGATCTGGCAAAGGAACAGTAAACTTCGCCTTTCAAGGCAGGGGGTTAATATTTCCAGTGAAGAACGCGGAGGGAAAGATAGTGAGAATCCCCCTCCTCAATACTAGTCTCGAGAAAGGTGGAGTGAGGTAAAAGGGTAAATTTGGATGAAGAACCAGTTTTCGCTGGGCGAGTGAATGTTAAAGATGCTAGCTATGAAGAGAAAAGATTAAACATAAACTTATGAACTGCCCTAAGGGAACCCTCTGCCTTTAGAGGAGGTAAGTTTCTTGTTAATTATCAACATTATAACCCCCAAGAAAAGAATTATTAAAAATCAAAAAATTTAGTTGACTGAAATATATCTGTTTTAAGCAATTTGGAAACTTATTTAGTGTTTTTCATAAATGTATATGCAAACCTCACAAATTAGATTTGAGATAGGTCTAGCTTTTTCATAACACAGTTTCATAATTGTTGAGAACTTTCACCCACTCTCTCATTCATATAAGAAATTATGTAAATAACGTAACGATCAATAAGTGAATCACACTTTACTTTATCATAATACGATATAATCCTATTTAAAAATCTTAAGTCAAAAATTAGGCAAATCTAAAGCGTTTTCTCTCTCGTTATGCTCAGTTATAACATTTATATAACATCGTACGAATCTTTTTAACATGAGAGCTCAATTAGAAAAACCCATTCAACGTTTAAAATACAAGAAGACTAACTTTGCTAGTAGGGACGTGTTTTTTACTAGAGGGTTAGATTAATGGACGTATTTTTCATACCCCCTTTAGATAATGATACTTCCCTCTTCTTAGAAATAAAATTGGATGAGGAAATACCAGAAGGGGAATATGAGATAAGAATACACGATGGTAGGTTAGAGAGGTTAAGGGCTAAGGTGAAAGTCCTTCAACCGACTAAGGTGATAAGGATTAATAAGGCTGATGAAATCATTGAATTCCCATCTATCTTAAGTGAGGAATGGAACTTAACGTTATTCCTTAAGGGGAGGGGTTTAGAGAAATCTCATGAATTTCAGGTTAAAATTAATACTTCCTTTAATTCCTTTTCGTTCAGATCGGAAATTCATAAGCATTATAACATAATTTCTAAAATAGAGAGACAATATGGACAGTTAGACCATAACTCTGCCTTAGCTTTAGCTTTTATATTAGACAACGGATTCTCAGAAGTCTTCCTATATAAAGATAAGAAATATGAGAAGTTAAACCTTCATATTGCGAGGAGTAACTGGGATGATGAATTCATTAGATTAATAAAATACGTAAAGGATAGCCAAACATATCTAGTATTCTTATTGGACGACCTATATGACGATCAAGGTAAGAATGAGTTCAGTGAGGGGATATTTACGCAATCATTATTACCCCCAGATGAGGCTTTGAGAAAGGTAGGAGTCATTAGCTCTTTAACAGGTTACCCAATGTTATATAACTACGTCTCTAACGTAATAAGACAATTTAAGGTTAAGCTGTTAGGCATTATTGGTAAAAGCGATGAAAGAGATTACTTACTGTTCGCTAAGATCTTACCTATCATATACAAGCGTAAGTTCAAGCTACCAAAATTTCTAATCCATAAGAGGAGTATGATTAAAGAAATTAACGTTGATAAGGCAATAGACCTATCCTTAACTCAAGGAGACGTAGTAATAAAACTTCATAACGAGGACCCTGAAAAATATTTAGACAAAGTAAAGGTAAACGCACTGAAGTGCTTCACGCTCACTCTTAACCCTTCACGTAATATTAGCTTTCCAGTAATTAGGAAAGATATTTCATCAGATGACCTATTGACTATAGTAAACTCAATTGACGGAGAGTATACCTTTGATTTTTTGGGTACACATTCCCACTTCTTAAAAGTAAACAAGGGTTTGATAGTATTCTCTCCAAAGTATAGATGTAAACATTTAATTTTCAATTACACTGGAGTTTACAATAGTCAACATAGTAATAAGATCGCAACATATCTAGGAGTAGCTAGCGGGAATAGGACAAGTGAGAACTTAGAGATCCCATCATATCTATTTAGGCAGGAGCATATTTTGGGAATAATCCACTTAATGAAGAATGGCTTCGTTGAGTTGTTCCACGTTTCGAGATCGTATCCTCATAAAAGAGTTTTAATAAGGGCGCTAGAGGAAGTTAAATTGCCGTTTGAGGCGTGGGTAGAGAGTCAAGCCGTTTACACTGATAGATGGTCCCTAATTTGAGGTGACCTTTTTGAATCTGGCCATAGACGACATTGAAGAGATAGAAGAAATATATGAAGTATTAGAGAAATTAACTAATAGTCTCAAAAAGCTAAGTTGGGTTGAGGAATATAAGGCTAGCCTAGGTTTCACACTTAAAAATAATAATATTAACGTTAAGATAAAGAAGAGGGATGCTGAACTCTCCCTACCCTTAGATCTCATAGATAAAGCTGAGAGCATTTTTAGGGAAATTATGGGTTTTGAAGTTAACCTGGTGATTAACGACAATCCTTTACTAATACATAGGGTTGTCGACAATTTCGCCAAGAATTTCAAATATATTGAGATAAACCATAATAGTATAGGCTTAGGAAGTAACGATAGGGCTCATTTCATCCTCGTTAACTGTTTCGACCAGATGGACATTTTACGTGATATCTTGACTACTAAGTTGTGGTTCAGTAAAGCCTTTTTGGACTGCAGTCACATCAGCAACGATCTTTTGAGTTTTATTATTAGGAGTAAAGTTTACTTCAGGGAGTTGAAGGTGAATAGTGATGGTGTACTAATTTACTTTAACTCTTTCGAGGAACAGACATATGATAAAGAGTTTAAGGTAGTCTTTTCCCCTCCCTCTTCATTTAATGGAGAATTCCTTTATGGCTTACTTAAGAGAGAGATCAGAGTACCTAAAGTGGAGTTGGTCGCCATCGATCATCAACTGAGCAAAGAAAATGGGGAGTTAATACCTAATTTAGAAAATCCCCAAGGCTATAAGAAGCTGTGCATATACTTTATAGAAGGTAAGAGATATCTGACTTACAACTGTTAAGCAATCTAAAAATTGCTGAGTGGGGAAATCAACTCTATTAACATAATTAAATAGATGACCAAAAATTTTTCTTCTGTAAAGAAAAAATCTATTTTATACTAAAAGCTGTTTTCCACATTATGTGTTAATTGTGGTCATAGGAATGATAGAATTTTAACCATTAACCTTCTTAATTCTTCTCGACTTCTCCTCAAACAAGAATCAATGAGGAGAACCCTATAAGGGTAAGGTCAAGTAATTTTTATCTCTCTTTTCCTTTAAATTATATAAGACATTTACACTAATTTTCTTAATAATTTAATGGACTGGTTGGTCGGAGGATATAAATGAGGTTAGGGGAAGGAAAAGATTTGAGAGAGCAGTAAAGGTCTTTAGAGATCTTAGCTTGCTTGAAGGGGATTACATAATCTTAGAGTTACCGGTGATTGGTGAAATAGCCTCAACCAAAGCGTTACTAGAAAAAGGTTCTAATGTTAAGCTAATAATAACGGATTTTGAAGTATTAGAAAAGGCTAAGCAATTCTCTGAATAGATCTTAGGTTACGAGGTTAGGACAACTAATGTGATGGAGGCTCATAAGCTTAACTGTTAAAAAATGTTAATGTGCAGAAATTCTCTTCCACTTTTCAACTTAAAGTATGATAAGGATCTTAGCTTCTTTCTAGTTAATCTTAAGTTATGTAAGATCTTTTTCAGAGAAGTTTCGCTGTTCAAGTACGGAGAATATAGGGGAGTAATTATGTTTAAAGGGCGCAGAAGGACAATAAGGTCAAGAGGTTGTTTTAGGAGTACAAGAAAAGTGGTGAAAACTTATTAGGGTGTGAGAGTAATACCTATACAAAAATGTATGGAAAGTGGTTAAACACTAGAAAAGCAATAGGTTTTGATCTTGACAGCTACGAAGATGAGAATATTCAAAAGATAATAGATTTCATAAAGAAAGCAGTGGAAAAAAAGAACTTTTACCTATGCTTCTTCGAAGGCGGTATAGAACATTGGATCAATTCAATAAAGTATTCCCTAGAAGGAGAGATCGGATATACCTTATGGGGAGATCCAGGGGAAAACAAGGGACAAGATGAGATGACAGGTTTTAGTTTTGCCACTCTAGTAAACAAGTATCGTGAGGGTCACATAAAAATAGAAAATGGAGCTGTGAAATTAGCCCCTGATATTCATCCATTGATTGGCGTATTTTACGCCACTAAAAAAGACTCTGGCGAAAAGTCTGGAGTCCTCGGCTTTGGTATAGTAACTGATATTGATTTTGACGTCTACAGAAACTTTAAGGGATGGAAAGAGGATAATGATAAGCTATGGTTAGTTAGGTTTAGGATCAAAGTTCTCTACTTGAATGACTCAATACGAAATAATTTAGGTAACCCCGATAAGTGGAGTGGTGATAATATAGAGGGATTTGCCGGGTTCCGTACAAATCAATGCTTTGATGTGAATAAGAATAATAGTATCGTAAATGTATTAATGCCTTATATTCAAGATAAATTAGATCAAGGAGTTAGGACTACGTTAGAGTTATACCGTTCTCCACAAGATAATAAGACTAAAACGACTCAATTACAAGTACTAGAGTGTAAGGAAAATGGCTTTAAACCAGACTATAACTCGCTCTATCTCAATATAGATAAATACTCTGACATTAGTAATCCATTAGACTTTATCAAAACGGCTATGAGTGTGGGAAACGTATTATTTGTAGGACCCCCTGGCACTGGTAAAACGACTTTAGCTACTTACTTAGTGAGAGAACTGGTCGGGGATAATAAGGAATGTTACACTGTAACCACTGCAAATTCGTTGTGGTTTAGGAGACACGTGATAGGCGGAGAAAGTCTGTATGAGAAGGGAGTGATATGGAGGAGTGGGCTATTCATACGGGCTTACAACAAGGCAAGTAAGATAACCGGAGACGGCTTATACTTTGTTGTCATAGATGAGATTAACAGAGCTGATGTTGATAAGGCTTTTGGGGAATTATTTACAATGTTTTCCAGCTTTAACCCTGACGAGTGGAAGATACCTTCATCACTAATAGATGAGATAAAGAGTTATGGATCATCAATTGATGGTGAGGCTGGTGAATTCTTAGAAAACTACAAAAATAATGGGGATTCACCATTACGGAAGATAAGGATTATAGCTACAATGAACCTTGTTGACGTTAAGAACTTATTCTATTTGGGAGAGGCTATCTTGAGGAGGTTTACAATATTTAATTTTGGATATCCAAATGAAGCTGAGGACGTGGAGAAATTTGCTGAAAACCTTGATCAAAATGAAAAGAAAGATATAACTGACATAGTTAAAAAGTTAAGGAAAGAGTTTAATAATGATGGGGAGCTGAGTACTGAGGGAATAACTTTTAACATTTCTCCAGCTTCCGTAAGAAAGGCGTTACTCTTATACTCCAAATTACCAAAAGATAAACGCAACGTTGACACCTTCATTTGGCTACTGAGATCTTCATTAGGTACGATCGATAGTAGGATTATCGATAAGTTTGATGAGATAATCAGAAGGAGGTAAGGCCAACTTGACGGAGAGGGATAAGGCATTACTGAATAAAATATCAGCATTTTACTTACAATATACCGGCGTAATAAGGCTAAATGAACTTTTAGGAATCCAAAAGGTAGATATAGAAATAGAGAAAGTAAATAAGAACGTCTTGAATTATATTAGGCTTTATGTAGCATATATAGCAGTAAAGGAGGTCTTGGAGTCAGCAAAAGAAGCATTGAAAGACAAATTAACGTATAGGGAGTTAAGCGTAGAATATGCTAATCAAGTCTTAGGACAGTTAGACGTTGATAGGACAATTTTAGTCTTACCTCAGAAGTTATATTCATACTACACTTATAGGGAAGGGATGAATGCGCCAGAATATAGGGTGTTTGGAACAATCTTGAGATCAGTATATGAAATGGCGACAAGGCTTTTAAAAGGGTATGAGATTATTAATACAGACCTCCCAGAATACTTCAACTTCATCGACAACTTTTGGACATCCCTAAACGAGCTAAAAGAAAAATACTTTAAACTATTCCCCGGAGGTTACTTCAGAGGGCCAATCTACACGGACCCACAGTGGTTGATAAGAGCTTATAAAGCGTATGAAGTGTTAAAGAAAAGGATAGAGATAGGCACTAGACCAGCTGAGATTAAAGAGAAAGAAGAGCTAGTATTGAAGTTGAAGTTCCTACTCTGGAGGCTATACGAAATTTACGTATTCTATTTACTAGCATCACTGCTCGAATCAGAAGGTTATAAAATTTCCAAGAGAGGGGAAAAATACGAAGCAACTAAGGATTCGAGGACATTATACTTTTACTTCAACTCAAGCCTTGAAGCGTCAAAACTAAGATCGGTAGATAATATAGTTAATGTGAAAAGGTTTAGGGGAAAACCCGATGTATCATTATCTAATAACTACTTAATACTTTTTGAGTGTAAGTACTCGAGTGAGCCTAGTTATATAACTCTAGGTAGGTTTAAGATAATGGCGTATACTTATGAGTATGACCCTACTACAGCAATTTTAGTATATCCCGGATTAGGAGAGGATAACGAATATTATGACGAGGAAGAGTTGGCAACAAGCGAGTTAGATAAAGTCGTTGAAAAGGAGGGATTTATAGAATTTCAATATAATGGTAAAAAGCTGTACATGATGAAGATTGACCCCATTGATAGTGACTACATCAATAGGGAGAGGTTAAAAAGAGTCTTAGAGAATTTAGTCTAGTACAATTCTTTCACCTAACACTCCCTCATATATACTTTAAACTATCTAACATGATACTCAAAAAAGTAAGGGGATTGGAGGTAATATTTCCAGATGAGAAGACAATGGAAAAAATCCTAAGAAAGGCTAATGTAAAAGAGGAAGAAATTAAGGAATGGGAAATAAAATAGGAATGAATAATAACCTCTATATGTCCTCAAGCTCATACATACAATCACAAAAATATAATTACACTGGAAATGAATATCGTGCCAAAGGTTTAATTCATTCATAAGAGGATAACGAAAAGGTGGGAAGCATCACCTTTTAAAACAAACGTGAACAACAATTTTTATTATATGCAAAATTTTTTTTGATAAAGGCATCTAATCTTGAATTTGAACAACAATTCCGCTCTTGGTATAGTGTTATGATCAAGAAGCTATAAACTCTGGTTAAAGTCCCAATTCAAACTTCTACGTAATTGAGCGTTTCTAAGCTTACTACCTTTGTTACTCTCTTATAAAGAAAGTTCAATTTATATCAAAATAACTAAATCGTTGTCCACACTCGTTTGCCAGAGTAGATTACATTATTTTCATCAGACTACTGAAAATAGAGACGACTTGTGTCATACAACATTGTACACCTAAGTTAAGAGCCAGAAAGAAGTTTGACTTGTACATATGCTCAGTATATACTTTGAGGGGTTTGGGTTTCATCGGATCTCATATATATCAACCCTTGGGCTTCACGGGAG
>NZ_QIMI01000058.1:0-10466 GCF_007050195.1 Sulfolobus sp. B1
TACAGTGGTAAATAGGTATTGTGTGGAAGCAGTATTAGGCTTGCCTTTAACACCTTATGGTAAGGGAGGACAAACAAGAGGGTTCATATCACTAGAAGACAGTATGCAAGCATTAACATTATTACTAGAAAATCCACCCAAACAAGGAGAGTACAGAGTAGTGAATCAAATTCATGAAGTTTATAGTGTTATGCAAATCGCGCAAATGGTTAAGGAAGTAGGTGAGTCACTAGGGATGAAGATTAATATACAAAACGTTAAGAATCCAAGGATAGAGAAGGAAGAACATTACTATAATGTTGAAACTAATATTTTGCCATCATTAGGTTTTAGACCTAAGAAGAAGATGAAGGATGAGATAAAGTTTATAATTGAGGATTTAATTCCGTTCAAGAGTAGGTTGGAAAATTTCAAACGTGTTGTAATGCCTAAGACTGATTGGAGGAAAGGTAGAGAGAATAAGTGATACTAATTTCAAATTGAGATTTTAACTATTAGGAATTTTTTGATAAATATATTTAAACTTGTAGTATCACTTATAGTTCGTTGGAAAGTAGTCTAAAGAGAAGATTAGGCTACGTTATTAGGTATGAGGACATAGAATATGAGATAGTCTCTAAGAACTATACGCTGGAAGTGAAGATGCCAAGCAACGGAAAGTTAGGGCAAATACTTCATGATTACTTACAGTCCTATCTAATAGAAGGAAAAGCAAGAAAAAATGATTCTTACGATCCATTTAATTATAATTTGAATAATGCTGTAAAAATATTATCTGACTTAACCAGTAAGTCGAGATTCTCTTACTGTGATAAAAGAGTGGAAAGAATTTATGGCGTAAGGGTTACTGGTCAAGCAGATCTATGCTCTGATGAAATCGTAGTAGAAGTTAAAAGTAACTCTGACCTAAAGAAAGTGGACTTAATTCAAGCATTAATTTACACCTTCCTTTATGAGAAAGACGTAATACTTTTCTTATATGGAATATATTCTGGAGATTATACTATAATTAGAGTGCCATTTAATCAAAGAAACTTAAACTCTTTATTAGAAGGGATCAAAAAGCTGACTGATAAATAAGAAATATTGTATAAACTTTTAAAGCATGTTTGTAAGAAAAGGATATAAAACATTAATGAGATATATAATTATGGATTCGATAGATAAAGGCATATTGAAAATACTGCTGAAGGACGCTAGAACTCCTCAGAGGAGAATAGCAATGATATTAGGGATTTCTCCACCAGCCGTAAGTTATAGAATGGAGAGACTGTTTGGAGAAGTTATAAAAAGATTTGTATTATACGTAAATCCTAACTTTTTAGGGAGATATCACGGATACGTTTCATTTAGTAACATTAATGACTGGGAAGGTGACTACATAGCTAAGATTGAATGCCTTGAGGAGTTAAATGTTTATGAAATAGACGCTAAGAACAGAGTTGAATTAGAAGATAAGATAAGTAAGATGAGCGAAAAATTAGGCGAGCCTAGAATGATATACGTTCCTACGCAGATGCCCTACAGTCCATCTAAGTTCGATCTAAAATTATTGAGCATCTTGAAAGAGAAGCCATTGATTAAACCTATAGAACTGGCTGAGGAGTTAGGAGTTTCCTCTAAAACTGTTAGAAGACATCTAAGATATTTATTTGGAAAGAGATATGTCAGATTAATACCAATAATAGATTTAAATAAATCTGGACTGTCAATTTTTGCAGTATTTACTAAAAAAACTGATGATGCCAAAAGATTTTTCGGTAAGTATATGTTCACTGAGGTTGAAGATGAGAAAGCTGGAATAATAGTAAACGTTGTGGACAGCATTGAGGAAGCTAGGGATCTAACGATAAAGTTTAGAAAAGAATTTGATAAAGAAGCAGAAGTCATGATATCAACAAAATATGATTTTACTTGACCTTAATGAGAAAAAATTAGAACTTATATACCTTCTTCCTATAATATTTGTTACCCTTTTGTCCTACATTTTTGGACTTTAATGTCTCGTACTCCTTTATTCTGGCTAGAGCCTCTTTTACGTTACTAACACCCTTCAACATCTCAGCTAAACCTCTTTCTCCTATATAATTTAACCAAGATACTATATGACCTTCCTTCAAATGCCATTCGACACAAGCAGAATCTGTCTTTCCTATTCTCTCCATTTCAGCTTCTAATTCCTTTACATCATGTGCTATGCCCACTACTTTATCATATGACTTGAAATAGAATGGCTCCATGAATAGTGAATTTAGCAATTATACTTTATAAAATAAACATCTCGATATTACACAATTACCTAATATAATTAGAGACCTAGACTTTCTATAACTAAAAAAAGGAAAAGATGTAAAAAGAAACTTCCTTGTTATGGTGGTTTAACATCTATTGCTGCTACTGGACAAACGTTTACACACGCCATACAAAATATACATGCTTGTTCATTGACTGGATCAGCTTTTTTCTCTGAAGCTGGATGGCCTGGAGTATCAAACCATTGGAATACGTTAACTGGGCATGCAGTAATACACGAGCCGTCTGCTATACATAAATCAAAATCCACTCCCACTATCGTTCCATGTATACCTAATTTTCCTGGAGGTTCTACTGGACCATATACCTTATGCCCAGAGTGTTCCTCTACGACCTGCCTACTTGTTCGGTAGTTTGGGTCTATTCCCATTTTCTCACCAATTATTCATATGCAATACTAAGATAATTAATACTTCCCCTAAACTGTTCGGGAGATTTTAAAAGATTTTTCATAATTTTACTATATTTAAGACAATATATAAATCACTATGATAACACTTAAATTAGGAAAATGAGATAATATAGCTATGAATCTCAGAGACAAAATATTAGCTTTTCTATACCATCATGGTGAGTCTACTATTGACGAGATAGTTAAATCATTGAAGGACGAAGACAAGTATGAAATAGATGCAACTTTAAAACATCTAGAGAAGGAAGGATATGTTATAAAGAGGGATAAAGGAATATTCTTTAAAAAAACTGTTTATGACCTAACTGCGGGAGGGTTGGAAGAAGCCAAGAAAATTTATGATAATTTACAGAATAAGGCTAATGAAATCAAAAATATGATTGCTAATGGTGAACTCGACCCGTCACAAATACCTGAGGAGTATTTAGATATTTTACCATTACTTATTTCAATGTCGTTAATCGAAATGATGTTATTAGAAGACCTCACTCTATGGTGGTAATTGATAAAATGAAATTAAAGGTAAAGACATTAGAAGATCTATTTATACCTCCCTTGCGAGAATTCTCCTACTTATGTGATGGGACACTTTCTGAAGTTAAATGTAAAGGAATTGAGATATATAGGGATGAAGATTTTATCTCTTTTAATATAAATGACATCCTAAGTTCACTAAGCTTACAGGCTCTAGTAAGGATGAAAACTAGAGGAAGAAAAAGAGATAGATGGCTTAATTACATTAATAAATACAAAATTGAACTAGAGCCTAAAGAGTTTTCATTAATACTCAAACTAGGAGCTTTATTTACACTTTACGTTGATGGGTACGAAATTGATGGAACTCAAGGCGATGTGGTAATAAAGGAATTTAGAGTCACTGGTACAGGGTCTAATGTAGAACATATCATCAAAGTACTTAAAGAGATGACGCCAAGGCTAATTATACATGAAATCAAACAAAACATATGGTATATGATAACAGCATATAAGGTTCCTTATATTGACAATCAATTAAAAAAGTTAGACAAACTATTTCTAAATTCTGATCGTCTTGAATGCAAAGAATTAAACGAAGACTTAGATATGAGGATCTGTAGGATATAGGAATATACTAAGAATTTATGGTGAAATTCGTAAATCAGCGGTTATATCATTTCATCTTTCAAAACTCGGCAAACTCATCATTATTTCTATAAATTGTAGTATCATATAAAAAATATTTCATCATGAACTTCGCAAAACAAATATATTCTTAAGCTTATCATGTATATTAATGGCTAAGCCAAAACAAAAGAAAAGTAAGCAGAAAAAAGAGAGTAACCTACTATATATTCCGTTTGCTGTTTTAATAGCCGTGATTGTAATTTTAGTAGTATTTCCCTATATTCATTCATCTAAAAATTCGGTTCCAGTAGCTAATGCTAACACTCCATTATTTAATATATATAAAGTCAGTAATCAAAATTTTGCAGGAAACAACTCAGTTCAAATATATTTCATAAGTTGGTACGGATGTCCCAATGGAGCAACTTCTTCCTGGCCCTTGTATTTAGCGTTAGAACACTTTGGCAACGTTAGTGTAAAGACTAACTATTCAATTTACGAGAGTAGTTTAGGGGCCAGAATACCTGGATTGATATTTACAAATTACACGCCATATAATAATACCAAAATATTACCAGTTTACTTTCATCCAATTTACATATATGGTAATTATCTAAATGAGACAACAAATGATACACCAATACCAACTAATGATATTGTAAGCTTTGGATTACAAGAACTTAAAGAACTAGCCCCATCGTGGGTTTATAATTTGACCGTATTTTACGAAATAAATAGCACTTATAACATAAATGGGAATATGATAAACGTAGTTAATGCAGGTAATCCTCCTCATATTGTAACACTTATAATAATCAGTGGCCCAGGGGGAACTTGGGTGGACATAGGGTATCCAAACAATATTTCTCCTACACAGTTAGCCGATCTAAATTCTACACTGCTATATCAATATATTACAGGAAAATCAGCACCATCGGGAATTTATGCAAATGTTTATAAATCAATATATGACTCTTATCAGATGTTATATAACACAATACGTGAAGCAATGTTATGAATGTGGTCCTACTATAAATAATAAGGATTTTATTAATTTTGTTAAGGAAAAATTTTATACATTTTTCTGATTTCCTCCCCGTCCTTAAGGTTTAAGGCTATCCCCACCTTGTAAATATGCTTAACTAAAAACTATTTCTACTTTTTAAGGCATAAACACTTTAGAATATTGATTCTCTTTCACGATCTTTAGTGACTTTAAAGACTTAGGACAATCTTCACATCTATCTAACTGAGGCATTTTCTTATTACCTATAATAATAATTTTTTTAAATCTATTAGCATAATTATTTACTATATTGTCTATCAAAACGTTATTTAAAATAACTGGTAATGCTTCAATTTCATGAAACATAGATGATTTAAATAAATAGGAATTTCTCCAACATTCTTGGATAGAGTTATTGCAGTCGAAAACCTTGTTCTTAGGCCATATAATTGAAGGTATTAATAGTACATCACCATCATCTATTTTGGAAGTTCGTCTATCTTTCCCAAAACTTTCTAAGAAATCGAATATTAAATTCATATAATGTCTTCCTAATTTTTCATCGTACATTTTATCCTTATCGTACTCCTCATGAAAATATTTGTTAAACCACACATAAGCATCTATTATTTCGTTTCTTTTAGGCATTATTGGATCAAGGAAGATAAAGTTAGTTATAGAAGATAATAGAGGATTTGCAACAATCACTCTACCTTGTAGTTCAGCTTTTACCTCCTCTAACCCTTCCTTGAAATAATTATAGCTCATTAATGGATCAGCTGCTATACCAGGCGTATACCCCTCTTCCGTACCAGGTACAGAGTATTGAACGAATCTATATACGTCATAAAATTGATTATTAGGATACCACTCTTTAAATTTGGGTAATCCGTCGCTCTTCCTTTCGTTTAACTCTTCTAATATTTTTGAAAAGGCTTCCATTGGATCCTTGTATTCCCCATCAAGATAACCATAAGGTATGAATATAGGTTCACCCCATTTAGGATCAGCATATTTTAATCCATATCCTCTAATTATATCAGGTAAATAAGAGTCTAAAATAGTCTTTATCGCCATCTTCATGTTTATATGAAGGTGATCTATGTGATGTACAACCTTAACCTTTTTACCAAATAATGGCATAGAGAACAATAGAATTAACTAAAATTTAAAGCTTTAGAGATTCGTAATATTATATAGTAATGAGGTAAAAACTTAGATGCTAGATACCCTAAGCCATGTGTAGCTAAAGCAGCTAGTAAGGCTAATATTGTCATTTGTAAACCTTTCTTAAAAGGTTTAACTCCGCTTAATAATCCTATAACTGATCCCACCACAAATGTAGCTAAGCCGGCTATAACATAAGACGAAATAACCCCGGCTAAGCCAGAAAGACCTACAATATAAGGTATAACTGGTATTATAGCACCAGTAATGTATGACGCCCCTGTTATTAAAGCACTCTTGATAGGGTTATCTTTGACTTTAGGATATAAAATGTCCTCTGCAACATCTACCAAAGAAGGAGAAACTTTCTTCGCTATATTTCTATTTATACCCAATTCTGTGAAGAAATTTATTAGCTTTAGCTCAATTTGACGCTGATCAACAATTTTCTCTAGTTCTAACTTTTTACGTTCTTGTTCCTTAACGTCTTTCTCTGATTTAGTAGATAAGTAAGCTCCTATTGACATTGATAATGTCCCCGAAGCTCCTATTATTAAACCTCCTACCGCAACGAAGATAGGAGAAGAAATCGCTCCAGACAATCCAGAAACTGCTGCTAAAACTTCAACTAAACCATCACTTATCCCATATACAAAATCACCAACATTTTTAGCCTCAACATTTCCTAGAACCTTTTCATGAACAGCCTCATCTAACATTATTGATTCTAATCTAGATTTCTCTTCCTCAAATTCCTTCATTTCTGCTAATTTTTTATATTTCTCCACGTCATCTTCTTCCCCAGCTTCTAGAAGCATTATAGTCAAATTGGTACCTAGCAATCTTCTTATAATAGAGTAAAAACCTATCTTTAGTTTGTCAACAAATGATAGCCCTTTAGTCCTTAGTCCTCTCTTATCAGCAATTTCCTTCCAGAACTCAGAGTGAGATCTTTCCATTTCAGAAAGTTTTGTTAAGGTTCTTCTTAACTTATCATCCTTTTCGATTCTAGCCAATTTCCTATAAACCTCGTAATCAAACATCTCTTCCTTATAGTTCTTTAATATAAGACTGTCCAATCGTTGCATTTCATTATAGATATAGTCTTTCTCCCATATAAGACTAACTTATAATAACTTCTAGTTAGTATTCACTATAAGTTGATCATAACTAAGGCTTTTTATCTGACAATCATTTTATAATAGTATAATACAATTTTCTGAAATTATCAATGGTTCAGCAATGAATAACGCTGTATCTAACCCATAAGAAGCTGTTAAATTATGGAAACACAAAAAATATGAGCAAATTTTTCAATTAAAATCTTATGAGCTTACTAGATAAAGCTAAAAGATTAAAACAATTGGGAGACGAATATGAAGAGCTATTAAATAATGTATTAAACGAACTTTTCAAACTAATACCCACATGTTTAGCGTTAAATATCGATGATTCTTTATTGCCAGTTTTTGCAGTCTCAGGGTTAAAGACTAAAGGAATTTTAGCCTTTCCTTACAAGTGTGAAGGAAAAGTAGGATACATAGTAATAGGAGAGGATGGTAAAGTATACTTTGAGGATTTAGACGATAATACAGTTAAGGAGATAGCCTACATTGGTTAGGATATATCGTGTTATTTCACAATAACCTTACATCTATAATAACTCTCGAAACTTTTTGCTGTTATACTAAAAATCAAACCTTATATGAAGTCCAACTGGTATAAAGGTTTAAATAAAATGGATTATAAAGTGATTTGATGAATTTTAACCTCAAATATATTACTTTCATAGCTCCTTTAGTGCTGTGGTGGATTCCACTATTAGGTCCGTTTCTTACTGGACTATTATTTAGTTACTACTTCAAAACCAACTATAGATACTCGATAATTATTAGCGCAGTTTACTCTATTATGCTTTCTCTTCTAACCTCATTTATATTAATTAATTTTATAAAAATTAGCTTTATTAATAGCTTATTTCATGGTGTTGTTATATTATTCAACATAATTGGTAGCTTAATATGCGTAATCACATCCTACTTATCCAGTAAACATGGAAGTTTTACTAAGATAAAAGGAGATTCAATTGAAACTGAATTTATTATAAGTAACATGAATCAACTAGATGAAATGCTCTCCCATTACGTAGACATTAGGACTTGCAATAAACCAAATATAAAGTTCATAGACGAGTCTCACCTAGAAGTAACCAGAGAGTGCAGTAACATTAGAATAACCTATGATATAACAAAAATGGGTAAAGAGCTAAGAGTAAGGGCAAAATTCAAAAATATGCTCTAAATTCTACTTAATACTTCAGTTATAGCCTCAATATAAGATGGATGAGGAGCTACGAAATCTTTTAGCTCGTTTACACTCATATTAAACCTGATCATAAGGGAAATTAGAGAAATAACCTCTTCAGCATCCTTCATAAACGCTTGAGCACCAACAATCCTATCGTTTTCTACACAAATCTTAAGTATACCATCAGTCTCCTTTTCCACTATTGCCCTTCCCAAGTTCGACAAGGAGAATTTAACGCATTGCCCCTCCATCCTTCCTACATAGGCGATTGTTGGATGAGTGTAAACCACTTTAGGAATACCTAGAGTATTGAATACCTTTCTCTCTCCCACAATATTTAAAGCAGCTATTTTTCCTGCATAGGAAGCTTCATGAGCAGTATGAGTACCTATTATATCCCCAGCGGCAAATACATTACTCAAACTTGTCCTCAAATATTCATCAACTTGTATGAAAGGGTTATGCTTAATCTCTTCGAAGCCATCAATAGATGGTTTTCTCCCGAAAGTCATATAAACTACATCAGCTGTTAACCGCTCGCCATTGTCTAATATTACCTCGTTTTCCTTCATCTCTTTGACAATCCTGCCTAAATACAATTTCACTCCTATTCTGGAGAAATAATTAGTTATCGTATTACTAATGTCTTTATCCAGATAAGGTAAAAGAGAATTTTGCTTATCTATCAAAAATACCTCCTTCCCAATTTTCCTCAATAACCATCCAAACTCTATACCACCTACGTCTCCTCCTACCAAAATTACACTGTTGAAATCCCTATCCAAATAAGGTAAATCCTCAGAATAAATAATTCCTCTAGTCCTTTCTCTATAAGTACCAGTAGCTATAATTATATAATCTGGATTTAATGATTCATTATTGACGTTTAATACTCCCGACCTAAGAGAAGCATTTCCATGAACAACCTCTACGCCATTATCTTCCAGCAAATATTCTACACCTTTAGAAATTCTTGAAGAGGCTTCCTTACCTAACTTCTTCAGTTCATCAAGGCTAAAGGAGACGTCTCTCTTACCGACTTTTTCCATTGAGGTTAATAGGTGAATAGGGTTAAGCATGGCCTTAGATGGGATACAACCATATAATACACAAGTTCCGCCTAGTCTATCCTCTTTCTCTACCAAAGTAACCTTATGACCTCTCTTAGCTAGTTCAAGGGAAGCGGATACTCCAGCTGGACCAGATCCTATAACTCCTATTCTCATAGTAATATTAGCTCGAAAAGAAAAATAATAATCTTTCTTCAGCCTAACGATACTTTATAGGTCTCAGGACCTACAGCCAAACTTATTAACGCTATCAGATTGCCTAAAGCGAATATTATTGTAGCTGAATTAAATGGGCTCATAAACTGAGAAAGTGCAGAAACTAGTAATGGAGCCCAACCGGCTATTATATATGCTCCATTATAAGCAGTCCCTATGCCTAATGCTCTAGCATATGTCTTGAATCTCTCTGATAGAAAAGCCGGTGTTATAGCTGACGGCAGGTTGACTAAAAATCCAAATAATAATGTTAGGTAAAGTAAATTTCTATAGACAGGCAAGAAATGATAGAAAATAACTCCTCCAATAATTGATAAAACTATTCCTAAAATTCCCATTTTTTTCCTTCCAATAAAGTCAGAAAATAGTCCAGAAATTAGCATGGAGGCTATTCCTATCAGATTCATATATATGACAAGATAGCCATAATATGAAGGAGATAACTTCATAACTTGCCCAAAAATTGTGGGAACTAGCTGCGGACCAGCATATATTGCTAACCAAAATCCTATCATAACTAGTAGTGGCTGAGGTAACTGTCTTAAGCCTCTGAGTGGGTTTATATCATGCTTTATATTAGCCCACACGCTAGGCTCAGACATTTTAAACCTTATTAGAACAGCTAGTATTGCTGGTATTACACCAATAATGAAAATTAATTTCCAGTAGAATGAAATGAAATCCCTCCCTGTCGTAGAAGCTAAATATGTGAAAAGACTATCTACGCCTACGAAACCAATTAACACCCCAGACTGCATAAGACCAGAGAAAATACCCCTATAGGAATTTATACTCTCCATTACTATCGTGAAGCTACCTGCTACGTCTCCTCCTATAAATATACCTTGAAGAAATCTCAATAATGATAAAA
>NZ_QIMI01000059.1:0-10329 GCF_007050195.1 Sulfolobus sp. B1
ACTTCATGTTACTGGTATTCTGTATTTTAGTCCAGTTACCTAATATCTGATTGACTATTGGTTTCCAAACAGAATAAGGTATAATCAGTGCTACAGAACCCAGTAACATGAAGTTGGCTAAACAAATAATAAATAACATTAGAACGGAAATAAAGAATTTCAGACCTAATCCCACAACGTATCCCTATAGTGGTCCGTTTTACCTTGCACAGTTATCTTCAAGTGAGATTGTACTTGATAAGAATCCTTATTATTTTGACGCTAAGTATATACCATTTAATCAAGTCATACTATATCAGTATGGACAATCGGATTTAGCTACAGCAGCGATAACAAGCGGGCAAGTATCCTTAGACTGGGCCGGATTTACTGGGCTATCTCCAACACAATTAGAATCTTTGCCTACAACTCTAGAGCTGATCAAGATACCACAGCCTTTTGGATGGGCACTAGCTTACAATTTGAAAGATCAATGGTTAAGGTATTATCAAGTTAGGGCTGCTATCGCATATATACTAAATAGGAGTGCTATTGCAGCTGTAGGCGGTCCGCTAACAGCTCCAGTGTCAATTCCTAACGCAATTCCGAATGAGAGCTACTATTCATTTTTAATGTCTCCTCAGTATTTGTCTTCACTTAATCCTTATAATGTTAATTTCACTAAGGCAGCTCAATTACTAGAGAGTGTAGGCTTATATCAGAAGAATGGTCAATGGTATTATCCTAACGGTACTCCATTTACTCTTGTTATAGGTGCTGGGGCTCCTCCACCTCAAGCGTTAGCTATGATGGAGGAAATTCAGAAGGAATTAGAAGCTTTTGGTATTAGTGTACAATTAAACATTTACTCGGTAGTAAGTCAGTGGCATCAAGCATGGCAGAATGGTACAGGTTATGATCTATGGTTTGAGAACTGGGGAAGCTCCTATTCCCCAGAAACTGCTCCATGGAGTCTAGTTCTGTCGTATTTTGGTGGATATCCATGGAATGTTACACAGTGGGATGAAAACTTAACTCTACCTAACGGTACCGTAATAGATTTCTATAAACTTCTTCAAGAGACTGAATCTCCTAATACAACTCAACAATTGATACAAGCTAATCAAGAGTTATCCTATTACATGAATCAGTACTTATTACCGGTATTACCATTAGTAGAGGTTGATAATTATGTAATTGTCAACCCATCCTTGTTATTAGATGCCCCTCCAGCTAATTCATGGATATGGCAGGAGTCAGAATATGGGATAGGGGGTACGGCAATGTTACAAGCTCTCATAGACTACTGGTATGTTCCGCTTTATAAGAGTACTATCGTTACTACAACTTCTGTAGCTACTACGACTGCAACTACTACAGCAACTGTAGCCACTACAGCAACTGCAACTACTACTTCTGTAGCCACGTCTACTGTTACTACAACAGTGCCAACAACTAGCACTGTAACAGTAACTAAAGCTGTTTCAAACACGCTTGCAATAATAGCTGCTATCATAGTGGTTATTATAGTGATAATTATAGCAGTAGTAGTTTTGCTAACAAGAAGAAGGTAAATATTCACGTAAAATATAAAAGACAAATTTTTAAAAAAGACTTTTTTTAATAGGTTCTAATTCTAGGGTTTGCAATCTCATCTATTCCGTAACTTAGTAGTATAAGACCTGACATGAAACCTATTATTGCTAAAGTTGGGAAGAAGAAGTAGAATATGGCTTTTCCACCTAATGCAGCTCCATAAGAAAGGGCTTGTTGTATCATAGCACCCCAATTATTTGGATTATATGGTAGGACGCCTAGGTAATATAGACCAACCTCAGAGTATACAGCTGATTCAACATTAAATATATAATGTATTGCAATGTAAGAACCTAAGGACGGTACTATTTCTCTGAAAATTATATACCTTCTAGTTAATCCCAACACCTTCAGTAACTCAGTTGCCGGTGAACTTCTCACGACTAGTACTTGCGATCTTACTGACCTAGCTAGACCAGCCCAACTGGTAACGCTTAGTATGAGAGCGAGGAAGAAGGGATTGCTTGTTCTGAATGCACTAGCTATTATTACGGTTAGTATTATACTAGGTAAGGTTAATACAATGTCAGTTATTCCCATTAGAATATTATCTATTATACCTCCAAGATATCCTGCGGTTATTCCCACAGCTATTCCTATTAAGGTCGCGAAGAGACCAGCCAAGAAGCTTACTTCGACTACCGATTTAGCTCCTTGTATGAGTTGTATTAATATACTTTCCGCAAAAGGTCCAGTGCCAAAAATTAGGTAAAAGTTTGAAAGTTGCGGAGGCATAAATATGGTCTGAGAGCTAGCTTGCAATGAGTAAGTTTTGGGAAACACTTCTTGTCCTATAGCAGCAATTAAAATATAGAAAACGGTTATTATTAATCCAACTCTCGATTTCCTATTTTCCCACATTAGATACAAATATTCCAGAAATTTGTTCCTCATAATATAATATGGTTTACCTATACTTTTTAATCTTTCCATAAACTGATCTACTACTCCTTAAGATTTTTCATGGAAAGATAATTACAAAATAAGCAAAGCTTCACCCTTTAAAGTGGGGATGAAAAGTGTGTAAACTCCTTTCTTTTCATTTTAGGGGTAGGGGAGCTAATAAGAAGGGTAGGTTAGGAATTAAGACTACAATTAGCCTTATGATTCCCTTATCCCTCCCTACACAACATTGTTGAAAGATATGAGATGGGTTTAAGATATGTACCTATTTGGTTGAAAGAAAATAAACTGAAGAAGAACTTAGTTAAGGAAGTTCATAAGGCAACTTATCAAGTTTTGAAGGAAAGGTTTAACCTACACCCTAAGCTTGCTCAAGACTGTTATAGGGATGCTTTAGTAATATATAAGTGTTGGTTAAAAATCCTAAGAGGGGTAGGATCCTAGGGTTCGTAAAGCGTCTGTATGGTTAACTCCCAGTATTTCATATAAATTAGATCTTGGGGGAATGATTGTGTGGATTAGGCAAGTTGGTGAGTTACCAATCCAATAACGTTTCTAAAGGAATTAATCACAGCATTTATCATTCAACTAGCTTTTTAAATCAACAGAAAACGTTTATAGTATTATATACATATTATAGTTTCATATGTTATTAGAAGTTTTAAACTTGAGTGTAGTCTATTCAACAAACGATAAGATCATTAAAGCTGTAAATGATGTGAACTTTGATTTAGAAAAAGGCGAGATTTTAGGAATTATAGGTGAAAGTGGATCTGGTAAAAGCACTTTGGCTCATGCTATTATAAGGGCTATAAAACCTCCCGGTAAAATAGTTTCTGGTATGATACTCTTTAACGGAACAGACTTGTTATCGGTTAGCCTAGAGGAGTTTAAGAAGATAATGTGGAAGGAAATTTCATTTGTTCCTCAAGCTAGTCAAAATGCCCTTAATCCTGTTATAAACGTTTATAGTTCATTCAAATATATAGCTGAAAGCCATGGATTGAAGGATGAAAGTGTAATGAGGGAAAAGGTCAATGAGCTAATTAAATCAGTAGGACTAGATCCTAAAAGAGTGCTTTCTATGTATCCTTTTCAACTTTCTGGCGGGATGAAGCAGAGAATTATGATTGCTTTAAGTTTACTTCTAGACCCGAAGCTCATAATAATGGATGAGCCGACGAGTGCATTAGACATGCTTAATCAAGAATTAATTCTTAGGCTAATTAAAGAGATAAATAGAGAGAGACAAATTAGCATAATTTTCATTACTCATGATATATTAAACGTAGCTCAAATAGCTGATAGGTTATTAGTTATGTACAGAGGTTATGTTATGGAGGAGGGGAAGGCTGAAAATATCATTAAAGATCCTTTGAATCCTTATACAAAACTGCTTATATCATCAATACCTCCCGTGAGAGGAGAAATAAGACCAATAAGTATCAAAGAGGATGCTAGTAGTCTTCCAATAAGTGAGAGTTGTCCATTTTTTAGCAGGTGTGAATATGCCTTCGATAGATGTAAGGAATTGCCTCAGCTTATAGGGGTTAAAGATAGAAAGGTTAGGTGTAGGTTATATGAATCTAATGGAGCTTAATGGAGTTTCAGTAATCTTTGAAGATAGGTCAGGTATTTTTAAAAAGAAGGAATTCTACGCATTGAAAGATATTTCTTTAAATATTCAAGAGAATGATCTATTAATTGTTTTAGGTGAGAGCGGAGCTGGCAAGACGACATTAGGAAGAGTAATGGTAGGGTTGCAAAAACCTACTAAGGGTTCACTAATCTATAAGGGATATAATGTGTGGAAGAATAGGAGGAAAATTTATGCTACTTACAGAAGAGAAGTTCAATTAATTCCACAAGATCCGTATTCAACTCTTCCATATAATAAAACTGTAGAAGAGATCTTATCAGCTCCTATCAAGAGATGGATGAAATTAGATAAAGACAAGATTAGAAAAAGGATATTTGAATTGCTTGAAATGGTTAAACTAACTCCACAAGAGGAGATCATTAATAAGTTTCCTCATCAGTTATCAGGCGGACAGAGACAAAGAATTAATATTGCGAGGAGTTTGTCACTTGACCCTAAGTTGATTATTGCTGATGAACCAGTCACGATGGTAGATGCATCTTTAAGGTTGGGTATACTTAATATTTTAGCAGAGATAAAGAATAGATTAAATTTATCAATGGTTTTTATAACACATGATATACCTATAGCTAGATATTTTTATCATTTGGTTAATAAAGGCAAGACAGTAATAATGTTTGCCGGTAGAATAGTTGAAGAAGGAGATTTAGAGGAAATATTGAGAGACCCTCTTCATCCTTATACTAAGGATCTGATAAAGATAACTCCTAGCATCGAAAATGTAATATCTGAAAGAAGAGTAATCGGAGAAAACGTTAAGGTAGACTATACCAGAGTTGAGGTAGGTTGTCCTTATAATCTTAGATGCCCTTTTGTGATGGAAATGTGTAGGAAAAACGAACCTAGTTTAATAAATACTAATGCAAACCACAAGGTTTCTTGTTATCTTTACGGGAAAAACAATTAAAAGGTAGGAGAACAAAAAGTTGAATAGAATGTTTTTCATGCATAAGGAAATTTATGAAGAACCTAAGGTAATAACAGACACTCTGAATGAGGTATATAATAATTATTATAAATATAATCCTCTCATTAGGGACTCTAAAAACATTTATGTAGTAGGTAGTGGTACTAGTTTTCACGCTTCAATGTATTTTGAAATGTTATTTAAAAATGCTAAGGCAATACAAGCTTCAGAGTTTACAAAGAGAGGTTTAGATATAAACGAAAATACACTTGTAGTAGGTATAAGTCAATCTGGTGAAAGTGTTGACACCGTAAATGCAGTAACATATGCCAAGAAATTCGGTGCCAAAATACTAGCGATCACTAATACACGTGATAGCACTCTTTACAAAATAGCAGATCAGCGTATATTAACTAAGGCGGGTGAAGAGAGGGCAGTAGCGGCAACTAAAAGCTACATCGCTCAGCTAGTTTCTATAGCTACTCTTTACTCGTTATATAATAAAAATCATGAACTATTGGAAGAAATAAAAAATCTATCAATGAAAGTTTATGAAATTTTATCCATGGAAGGATTATTTAGGAAGTATGGGCAATTCTTAACGGAAAAGATAGTGGTTTTGGGCTCTGGAATTTTATTCTCTACCTCATTAGAAGCCTCATTAAAGTTGAAAGAGACAGCGAATCTTCTGTCAGAAGCTTATCCATCCAGAGAATTTCTGCACGGACCGATGCAAATTCTAGATCCTCAGACTACTGTAATAATTTTAGGAAACAGTGAAGACGAGATTCAAGTTATAAATAAGATTAAACACTATGATTCAAGATTGATTAGAATATGTGAAGGATGTGAGATAAATATTCCGTTAACTAATGAATTATTGAAGCCAATACTCTATATCATCCCAGTTCAACTTATAGCTTTTTATAAAGCATTAGCTAAGGGTCTAAATCCAGATAAGCCAGAGAAGTTAGTTAAGGTAGTTAGAGAATGATATGTATAAGAGGGTTAGAGATTATAACTCCCTTAGAGACGTTAAGGGATGACATAGTAATTTATGATAATATAATCTCAAGAGTTGGAAGCAGTGGCATATGTAAGGAGGAGATAAGGGTTCCTAACAGTAAGTACGCGATCCCTGGTTTGATTGATATTCACACTCATGGAATAGGTGGGGTTTTAGTTAATGAGATCGCTACTGTTGAAGATTATGAGAGGATGAAGAGTTTTTATTATTCTCATGGAGTTACCACCTTTATTCCCTCTACTATTTCAGACTCTATTGATAGACTGATAAAAGTCTCTAAAATTCTTCACGAAGCCAAAAGTCCTGGAATTCACCTAGAAGGTCCCTTTTTAAATCCAAAGAGAAGAGGAGCTCATAAATTTTTGAGTGATAGGTACAATAACCGAATATTAGAAATTTCAAAACTTTTTAAAATAAAGAGAATTACTATAGCTCCCGAAATCTTAAAAGATAATGAAATAGAAGAATTAGCGGAAAACTTCGAAGTATCACTAGGACACACTGATGCAGATGCAACAATTACTAGGGAAGCAATAGGGCTTGGAGCTACTTCTATAACACATTTATTCAATGCTATGAGGGAATTTCATCATAGAGATCCGGGCATAATAGGAGTTTCACTAACTACTCCCATATACGTGGAAATAATAGCCGATTTAGTTCATGTAAGTGATATTGCAATAAAACTCGTTAGTATGGCTAAAAGTGATGACAGAGTTATTCTAATTACTGACTCTTTACACTCAGCAGGGATAAGTAACTTAGGAAGTTATTATCTATATGATGAAGAAATAATCTGTAATAGCGCTTGTTACTCCAAGGAGGGAAAGCTGGTAGGAAGTAATATAACTCTTGATGAAGGCATTAGGAGAGTTTCAAAGTTTCTGGGAATTAAAAAGGCTATAACATATTCCACTTATTCTCCCGCTAGTCTTTTAGGGATAGACGCCGGAGAAATCATAAGGGGTAAAAAAGCTGATCTCGTTGTATTAGATGAAAATCTAAAAGTGTTGTTAACTATGAAAGAAGGGAGAGTAGTATATTCATCTAATTAGGATTTCGTCACCATCCTTTATTCTTAAGGGAAATCTAGTTTTTTCTCCATTTATTGTTATGTCACCTATCGGAAAGTTTGTTTCGATTGCATTAACATCAGCAACTCCATCTTTAGTTTTTATAACCTTTATTTTTATTAGTCTGTTCTCTTCGTCGTAGTCTATTATCCCCCAAAAAGAGGGTAAAAGTATTATCCATGTGAAATTTTTCTTCTTAGGTCTTATCTTAAGCAGTTTCCTCCCTCCATCATAACTAATACCAGCATACGCCAAGGTTATTGAAAATGCAGATAATGGTCTACTGTAATATGCCCCCCACTCAACATGTTTCCAAAACATTCCAGCTGTCTCATATCTATCGTAGACTTCTTTGAGAATTTTAAGAGCTTCATCTTCCATACCAAGATAAAGTAGATGAGAAGCGAAAGCGAACTCAACTCCAGTCCATGGAGTATCCATCTGACTTCCAACCCTGTTGATTAATCCAGTATTGTTAAAGTAAGGAATATTTCCCACTTCTGATGGTCTAGGCTTATTTATATATCTTCCATTTATTAATCCTTCTCCTTCTATGAAATTGTTTTTAAATATTTCACTCATAATTTTTCTCTCCTTATCCTCATCAAAACAACTCTCCCCAACTAATCTACAATACCAAACTCCCATTAACTGTGATGATAAACAAGCTGTATCTCTGTAACCGCTCTCCGGATCATACCACAAATCATAATATTTTCCATTCCACAATTTATTCAAACCATTTTCGGCTTCTTCTAATAATTTCTGTTTTCCTAACAACTTAATTGCTGAATACCATAATATTGAAGTATATGATACGAAACCTATCATGCTCCAATCATCAAATGTCTGATAACTTATTTCTGAGGTGGTATAGCCTAGTAATGATCTAGCATTATCTCTCATATCTTGATTTCTGAAGAAGTTAAAGGTAGTTTTCCATTCTTGATCTATTCCAGCTGGAGTGAAGTGATATGGTAATCCGTCCTTTAAATGAGTCCTTACGATAGATTGAATAACCTCTTCAGTAGTCTTCATTAGAGAAGTATCACCAGTATATCTACTATACAAGTATACCATTAACAAATACTTTATTGAAGCGTCTAAAAGGTGGTACCCTTGTACCGATCTTCTATTAGGTATTCTGAAGAAATGTGGTATCCTATCCTTTGGATCTTTACCGGTTTTCTTAACAATATCCTTGACTGTTTCGACAATTTTCTTAAAATCAGATAGCAAAGATGGATCTTTCAAAATCGCTCTCTTATACTCTATAAAATTTTCTAGGATCGAATTTGCTATTATTACAAATTCTTCCGTATTATAATCTAGTCTAAACTTGTAAAGTTGTTCCAATAAGTTCTTTAATAGATCAGGATAAAGAATCAATAGTGCGGGGGCATAATGAAAAGCTACATCAGCGGTATTGAAAGCTCCTCTTATAGGTCCGTCAAAAACATCATCATAATATCCCTCCCATATACCTACTGAGAAATCTTTTGTAATTACTGTAATCTTCTTTAACGCTGAAATTTGTGAGCTTATTAAATCAGCAACATAGTTAGGGATATTTTTTGTGTTATAAATACTATTGATAAATTGAAGTGTTTTTTCTACTAAATAATTCATGTTCTCCTTAACGTATATAGCTACTTGTTCTGAATCCTTAAAGAAATTCTCATAGTAATGTCCTAGAACATTCCCATCGTTATCTCTGTAATTTGGGAAATACCATGAGAAAATAATGTTAGACTTAGGTTTAAAGTTTAGAAAGACATAATCCCCCGTTCCTTGATCCTCTACTATTCCATCGTTTCTAAAATCGGCAAAAGCACCTCTTAAATCATTTATCCTACCAACGTTTATAGTATTATCAGACAAAATTGTTAAATTACCATTATACGTCGGGCTATTTTCATTAGTTTCGTCAGAAGATATTGTTAAACCATTTTTAATCTTCCTTAATGAGAATTTAAAGGGAAATTTAAATACTAAAATCGATTCTCCAATTAAGTTGGAATCGACTATGAATGCAGGTATTGATGAATTCTTCAAATCTAATGGAATGGTTGGAGATAAGAATGTAATTCTTCCATAATTATCATAACTAAGTTCTGCTATAGCTCCTTTTCCCTCAAACAGAATTTTTCTCGTGGGTCTAACCCATGGTGTGTTATATGGACTAGAAGTTAGTAAGTAGTTGGTAGAAGCTAGTATTCTAACCTGTCTTAATTTCTCTATTCTAGTTAAAAATACCATATCTTCTGGATTCATTAATTTCTCGTTTCTATTAGTTAGTGAATATGATCCTACGTTAAAAATTGTAGGATCGTAAAATAGACCATCAGATCTTATTTCTACCGTGCCAGTCCCCAATCCTCCCAATGCAATACCGCTAGACAAATTATAAGAATACTCATATTTCATATCAATCCCTTTCTTTCCAATGCTAGTCTAACTAACCATATAGATGTGCTACCAATATAGGACATTAATCCTACGTATTTTCCATCTATTGCATCAATTCGAGACGATTGGTTCCATGGGTTTAATCTTTTTATAGTTTCCCACTCCCTTCTAGCAATCTCTAAACCTTCCCTAACCATCCCTCTCAATATCATGTGAGCGGATATAGCAAATGACACTCTAGGCCAACATGATTTTAACTGATCGTAATTTACGTTTACACTCCCATCCAAATTTACAGCGTTAGTTAGGCAGAAGTTTGATGATTTATAATTTAGTTCGTAAATGCTCTTCAAGGCTCCAACTATCTTATCCTCCTCTACAATAGGAGGTAGGTCGAGTATATCACACCAAAATTGACCTAGCAATTGGGAGTTCAAACAAGATCTGTCCTCTTCTTCTCCCTTCTTCCACATTATAAAATACCTTCCGTTCCACATAGAGTCTAAAGTCTTCTTTCCACACTCCAAAATTTTGTAATATTTCTCATCAACCTTTTTTCCTAAAATTTCAGAAACTCTAATAAATGCGTTTAAACTGCATAAGAACATAGAAGCAACGTATGAAGAAGTTCCATACATGTGGGTACCATCATAGGAGTTGTCGTATCCTCCTTTTGAGTCTGGTATACAATCTCCGTCCTTGTCCTTGTAAATTAGCCAATCTATTATTTCCTTCATCTTAGGATAAGCGTTTTCCAAAATTTTTACATCGTTAG